>NZ_JBNNOR010000009.1:0-254537 GCF_050274955.1 Peribacillus sp. NPDC006672 | reverse complement strand
ACACACTGTGATATAAATTGAAACGCCGTATACGCGAACCGTACGTACGGTGTTGTGAGAGGGGCGAAAATAACTTATTTTCCCCCTACTCGATTATTCACTCTCTGGGGAAAAATAATTGAATAAAACTTTTCAGTTCTTAGGAAAATAAAATGGGTGATAAAATGAAAAATTTCGCGGTAATCCTTTTGATAGCAATATTCTTAATAAGCTCTAATACGCCAGTTTATTCAAAAACAATAAATGAAGCTGATACGGAACTATGTGAAACACTTAAATATGCACTTATAAATAGGCTTAGACAACCAGTAGATAAAGCAATTGATGAAATTTATAAAGATGATAAAAATGCACCAAGTAATCTTACTTGGGCTTCGTATGACACAGAAATACTCAAAATTAAGCAACTGTACGGAGTTGGTGGAGGATATGAGATAACTCTAAAAGTCCACCCTTATTATGATGCTCATAATAGTTATGGAATAGATGAGGTTGTTGTAGATACAAGGGGTGAGTTAATAAATTATAAGCACATAAAAACATATCCTTGAACTTCAACTAACGGATGGTCTTCATTAAGGAGGATCGCTTTTTCTTATGGAATAAAGAGGCAGGAAAGTTGAAGAGTACTGTCTAATCTTTGTTCAACAATTGGGTCAGATTGTTGAGTAAAGAAATGGTTGTTTTATGTTAAACTAAAAAGAAGGTATGAATAGTTAATGAAGGTAAAAAATGTAATTTTATAGCGTTTTAAACTAGGTTTCTGTGGGCATATAAGACATGTCATATCAAGTTCTAACAGAATCTGACGTTTTGAGGTTCACTATAATGAAACCCGTCATTGAGGCAATTAGCGTTTTTCGTGAGCAAGTAAACGCAACCCTTGTTTCACCACCTCGATTTCAATTGGAGACGGAGAATGGAAACTTAGTTTTCACTGCTGGCGCCGCAACGGAGACTGAAAAAGTTATAGGCTTTCGAGTTTACGATTCCTATTCAAATGATCATTCGGGTCACGAACAACTGGTATCTGTGTTTGATTCCGTGACAGGTGTATTCAAAGGCGTTATTATTGGCAATTTACTTGGTGCCCTTCGCACGGGCGCAATTGGGGGAGCTGCCATTAAAGCCATGTCTCGTTCAGATGCTGAACAGCTAGCGATAATTGGAACAGGTATACAAGCTCGTACTCAGTTAGAAGCAGCTATAGCTATTCGTAATATTAAAAGGGTTCTGGTTTACAGTCGTAATGAAATAAATCGAAAGAAGTTTGCCGAAGAAATGTCTGAAAAACTTGATTTGGATGTAATTCCTATGGATTCACCCAAAAAGTGTGTGGAGAAGGCAGATATCATCATCTGTGCTACAAATAGTCGTTCACCAGTGATTGATGCGGATTGGTTAAAACCGGGTGTACATATTAATACTGTTGGACCAAAATCGGTGAAGGGACATGAGCTACCCATAGAAGTAGCTGGTAAAAGCTCCGTAATTACTACAGACTCACTTGAACAGTTATGTGCGTATTCACCACCTCACTTCTTAGCCAATACTCCTTATGAACAGAATATTGTACAACTTTCGGATATCATAACTGGAAAAACACCGGGCAGAACTTCAATCAATGATGTTACATTGTTTTGTTCCGTGGGACTTTCTGGAACTGAAGTGGTTGTTGCGCATGAGATTATGAAAATGGCTGAAAAGTAAGCGAGGATTTGAAATGTCACAAACCTATGTAGTTTGAGGAATCTTTCATAATGGGCGTAATTCTTTAACAAGAATCGCTTTTCTTAATGAACTAACGGGTGCTTTAGTTCATTAACAGGGGTTGCTGCGGCAGCCTTTTTTCTTATGGCACTAACGGGGCAGGATAGTTCAACAAGAATAATGGATTTTGGTGGTAAAATGTCAAAAGGAATGATTGTTTAATGGGAGTTCAAATAAGTGAAGATAAAATTAAGGAGGGATATTTAGATGTCAAACCATGAGAACGAAGAAATGCTAACAGGAGGGAATGTCTCTAGGGTGTATCGTTCGGGAGATACTGTGCGACGAGAATTAAAGCCAGATAGTCCTAAAATTCATAAGCTATTAAAGCATTTGGAGAACAAAGGTTTCAGTTATGCCCCAAAGTTGTTAGGTATTGATGCAAAAGGAAGAGAGATATTATCATTTATTGAAGGAGAAGCTGGTAATTATCCTTTAAAAGAATACATGTGGTCTGATGATGTCTTAATAGAAATAGCGAAAATGCTCCGTCTTTATCATGATTCAGTGAGTGATTTTTCATTTGATGATAGCTGGCAATCGATAGATAACACCCCCCAACAATTTGAGGTACTATGCCATAATGATTTTGCGATATACAACATTATTTTTAAACATGAAAGACCAATAGGTATTATTGATTTCGATGTTGCTGGACCTGGTCCAAGACTTTGGGACATAGCTTATACTCTTTATAATTGCGTCCCATTAAGTAGGTTTTATCTTTCTGAAACAAGTGAGAAAGTTTATTATAATTCATTACAGCACGCTAACCGTATAAAACAACGAGTTAGATTGTTTTTTGAATCTTACGGTGTGGGAATAGAAGAAGATTATTTGGAAATGGTATTGCTGCGCTTGGAAGGGTTATGTAATACAATTACAAGAAAAGCCAGTGAAGGGGACATTGCTTTTCAAATGATGATAGATGAAGGGCATCTTGAACATTATCAAAACGATATTAAATTCATTCATGAAAATGGAAAAGAGTGGATTTAAGTGTGGGTTTTTGTTGAACGTCTTGAACATCATGGATCCGATTATACAAGTGAACCATCTCGTGTATTAGGGTGTCCATTGTTTCTTAAAAATCCAATTCAAGAGATTATGGTGTTAAGTTTAATTTCAAACATCTTATGTAAAAACGGTAACATTGTAGGTATATCTTATAAAATATCCGAACTGGAACTTATTATTCACCTTGTTTTTTACCCGAATTACATAACAGATTCTTGTTACTATCGGTTTTAATTCGAGGTATATTTCTTCTTTCTGATCTCATACTAAAGATAAGAAGGAGGGGTATCCATGGCAAAACGAACAAAGAAAAATGATGCAGACCAAAAGAACAAACAAGGATTTGATTCAAGCAAAACTGATTCAGAATTCTCTAAAGAATTTGGCAGTGCAAACGCTAATCAAGCACATAAAAATAAAGCAAAAAAAGAAAAAGCATCTAAAAATCAAGGTGAGTGGAAAGGCATGCATTAATTAATACTTGCCAGACTCGATCTGATAAGTGATGCCTGCACCGAGTACAAAGGGTGGAGGCTTATCATGCTTCAAACTGTTTACTGAACTTTATGTAAAGGAGCTTATTTAGATGACTCAATCTAAGCAACAACAAGAACGCCAATGGAAAGATCGTAAACAATCGCAGAATCCACATGGTAAGGTCAGATCATTTGAACAATTAGCTGAAGATATGGGCAAAAATGAACCTGAAACTAAGTAAAACTGTTTAAGAATGAGAGGCTATCTAAAGGGTCAAAGCCTCACTTAATAGTGAGGTCACTTCCTTGGGATACCCTCTCTTTGTTGTTCCCTAAAAGGTAATAATTATCGGGAGTTGATAATTATTAATAAAGAAAAACCGATGAATGATGATGAATATTCAGATGAATTTTTTTTATTGGCGGTTGTTTTGCCGGTGAGTTTGACTTGCTAAAGGCAAAGAAAGATCAGTCATTGGGGATTTGAGATTTAAGAATATATGAACCCAAAAACATGTGCCGAATCCAAAAAGAAGCTAATAGAATTATGTGAAATTATGGACAGTTACCTCGAGAAAGGTAATTTTTTTGAACCTTATAGTTGTTGGTTAGGAGAAAAAGCTGATAAGCGAGATGGTGAGATAACCCTCCAAATCAATAACTTTGATATTGACTGGATTGAAATGCCCTATAAAACGTTAGTTAGATTTGAAAAATGTGCATAGTATATCGTGAAATGTCATGCGGAGGCGTGCAGATTGAAATGTAACTTATTTTCTCTTGAATCATTTTTGGTATAATATTTGATAGTTAAGAGAAATAATTTTTGAAGAATGCCTTAGTTTTTGGTGAAATGTGGATTCCTGTTGTAGGAATAAAGAGAGAAAAGGAGAGATGTAAATGTCCCATATCGTTGATTTTAAAAATGTGTCTACGGTTGGTTTAGAGTCTTCACCTGTAGTAGAAGCGCTTGCTGGTTTACGCGCTAATGAAGCCCGTTATTTTATGAACAAATACAAGCATGAATTTACGGTTGTAGCAGCTAGCGAAAGTCCGGAGAGCCTTGATTATGTGAAACGAATTTTGAAAGAAGAACGTGATATTGAGTTTGCGGCCAAACCTTTAGAAACGTCGCGTTTTCAATTGGAAAATATCCAATTTGCCTACGTCTTTTATGAGGATGGTCTTGAGGTCAATGTCATGTATACGATTGATGATCCTAAGAAGCGGGCCGTTGGTTTTAAGCTTTCTGAGGGGATGGAGGTACCAAAGGAGTTAGAAGGGAAGTTTAAGTTTGCTAGGCAGAAGTCTAAACTTGCTGGAACAATTCGGGGCTCGTTTTTTGTAATTAAAGGAGAATACTAAAGTAAGCAAAAAGCGCAAGTGGAGGAATCCAGCCATTGCGGTCTGTCTCACCCTACGCTGGGATCAGGCCTATATGGATGCGTGGATGGAGAAACAATATTATCAATGATATGTCACAGAAGAATGTATTGAAATTGATTTTAAATCAACTGTAAAAGTAATTAATGTCTTTTACAATGTAATACAGATGCAAGAATAGGTAACGTCAATAATTTTGTGTAAATGAGTTTTACCTTTTCTTGTAGACGCTCTTATTCTTTCGTTTTGAACATATTTTCAAGTTCTGCTCGAGCTTTGTCAAAACTATAGGGCACCTGGTTGCGAACCGTTCCGAATTATTATTGAATAGCCATTCAACGTGGGTTAGCTAAAGATTGAAGCTGTCTTGTATTTAGGCAGCTTTTTAATGGTTCAGGTTAGCTTAACCTGGGCCATTAAATATTATTTTGCGTATTTAGATTTTGGGCCCTTATAACCTTACAACTAACTCGAGGTTGAGTGAATAATTCCTTGTTACAAATACAATTAGTTTTCTCTTTTAATAAGGAAGGTTGTTGAGGCAGCCTTTTTCTTATGGCACAAACGGGGGCAGATTAGCATAATAAGAGATCACAATTTGTAAGTCCAAAAACAAACTTTTTATTTTATATCTTATAATACGATATAATCGTAATTAACGATATAAAGGAGTGGTATTTGTGAACAGTAAAGTTTCACTATTAAACCAATATTGGACGGATATTTATTTTCATTTACATTATCTCCATAAAGAAAAGATCTCTCATCAAGTGGTCCGTATTCTTCAACTTGTAGATAAACAGGAACAGATAGGAGTAAATGAGATTGCTTCATAAATACAAGTTTCTCATAATACTGCCTCGGAACACGTTAAAAGAATGATTGAAAAGAACTATTTAATAAAGGGGAGAGATCCTCTTGATGAAAGAAAAGTAATTCTTTGTCTAACGGATTTTGGTAAAGAAGTTTTACATAGAAATACGAGTCTAGATGAAGAAAAATTAGAACAAGTATTGAATCAACTAGATGACAATGAAAAGAATTTATTAGAACAAGCCCTAAAAACCTTAAGTGAGAGAGCAAAACAATGTATGTGATAACGAAAATTATTGCTTCAGCAATCGTTATTGGTGTTGTTACGGAGATTTCAAGAAGATTTCCTTCATATGGAGGAATAATAGCTGCTCTTCCTTTAGTTAGTTTACTTAGCATTATATGGCTGTATGTCCAAGGGGAACAAACGGCAACGTTAAGCAAGTTTGCATTAGGGGTACTTTGGGGATTTCCTGCAACTGCTGTTTTGTTAGTAATCGTTTATATAGCCTTACAAAACTCCGTTCAATTATTTATATCCATTGGTTTAGGAGTATGTGGCTGGTTGATATTTTTATTGGTTCAAGATCTTGTTTTAAAATACGTCAGAGTTCTTTTCTTCAACTAACTGGTGCGCGGGACTTGATTCCGTGAACTAAACTGTCCGCCCCCTACTTGTAGAAACATGTTTGAGGCTGGTTGGGACGTTGATCCCGTATAACAAGCGAAGCTATGACACTACATGGAGGACTAGGGGTGCTGGTTAGTAAGTAGAGGAGGAAAAAACGATGAATCGAGGAGTTAGTCTGGATGGGCAAAGGGAGGGAGCCAAGTTCAGGTATTTTTAGATCAATCAAAACCGTATGGAGAGTCTACCTGCAATATGAAATTAAACGATATAAAGAAAAAGGTACAAATGAAATATAGTGAGAAAATAAGGGAAAAGAACGCTAAGAGAGAACATAAAAGCTCTCTTAGCGCTTTTTAATTAATACTTATTTTACAAATTCTTTTAGCTCTTTACCTGCCTTTGAAAGCTGGAATTTGTATTTTTCTAACTATTACCATGGTGTTCCAATTACCACAAATATAACCCAAGCGAGTCCAGGTCCGAGAGCAATAAAGCATACGGATGCAATTAAGAGTTTTCTGAAAAATTCATTTTGGTTCATACCTTGTGCATTTGCAAGCAACATAGCCCCATTTGTCGAGAAGGGACTTATATCCACAATGCTCGATGCAAACGAGATGGATGATATAACACCTATGGATGAAACATGTGGATCCTTGAGAATCGGAATGGAGAGCGGGATAATGGCTGCCAAAAAACCTGTTGTTGAGGCGAAAGATGAGATAATTCCCCCAATATAAGATGCTGTAAGCGTTGCCATTATAGGATTATTCATGCCGGCTATAAGATGAGTCATATATTCTATAACACCGATTTGTTCTAGTACCCCTACATATGTTACAATCCCTGTTACCATAAGGATAATTGGCCAAGGTATACTTTGTAAGACGCCTTCTTGTCTTTTTGGAGCCATCAAGGATAGTACCAATCCTACTCCGAACGCGGCAAAGCCCATGTTCACATTGTAACCAAGAGCTAGTATGATTAGAAGAACTATTCCAAGAAGTGTAAATCCTTTATACCAAGTCAAACGTTCTTCTGACCTTTCTTCTGAACTTTCTTCCTGATTTACATTTATATCGATTGTTTCAGTTGTGGCCGCTGTATACTGTTTAACAGAATCTTTCCTAATAAACTTACGAAGTCCGCTAAAAAGAATGAATACTATAATCGCAACGATTACACATAAGATAAATGTGTTTAAGAAAAGCAAGCCTGGTGAATGCGGGATATTTTGGGAATCCATCATACCGTTCACAACCACACCAAAAAGATGAAGAGGCGAGAAGCCACCCGCAGTCACCCCTATTAGGAGCATTAAGCCCATCATAAGAGGATTAATCTTGTATTGGAAAGCAATCCGTAATGCAATTGGAATTAAGATAGAGGCAGCAGCAATTGCAGATGTACCGATGCTTGTCAAAAGGGCTCCCAGTGCGAACATAACCCATGGAATCAAGCCGGTGTTACCTCTAACCAAGAGGAGTCCCCATTTACTAATCAAGTCGATGGTTCCATTTTTTTGGACAATCGCGAATAAGAATGTGACTCCTGCAAGTAGAATGAATAAATCTGCAGGAAAAGCACTGAAGATGTCGTCAACGCTCAACCCGCTAACTACCACACCCATGATAAAAGCAGCAACAAAACCAATAATGCCGATGTTTATTGGAAAAATGGCTCCAATGATAAACATGAGTAAAAGTACAATAATAGCAACGATTTCTATGCTCATAGACTCCTCCTCCTAAGTTTTGAAAGTCTGCTCAAGGTCTGGGGGTAAAACCATGTTTCGAAGACAGAGACCTGTTCACATACCGACCTGCTACAAAATATAGTCGCTGGCGCCGCGTTAGGCCATCCCGGCTGGAGAACCCGAGCCAGGGTCTTATAATTATTTTGATTATACGAATCTACCTTCATATAGACTTGGCCACTCTGATACCAAAAACCCCAATCGATCCCTAAAAAATTCTTATCAAACAATAAACTTCACCTCAATTCCATAGTGGTCATACTGTTAAATAATTCTGCATATTATAGGGAATTTCGCAATTTCCTTGATATACCCGGACAGCGTAGCACTATTTCTCATTTCCTTTATATATTATTGGTGAGACTTGCAGTGTCGGAAATGTTCATGTAATTTTATGGTGAACGCTAAGAATCCATTTCTTTGCAAATTCACCACGTTGGATTGCTTCTAATACTTTCCTCATTTTTTTCTTTGTTCCTTGAGTAAAATACGAGGGCCAGCAAGGCAGTCACCAAATCAGACACAGAATAACGCATCTTTGCCATGCCACCCTCATTTTTGAAGTAATAAAGTAAAAGATTTAAGTAGTTCCTGCTGGCATATACCCGCTGTAAAAACGCTTTCAAAATAAATTTTTATACTTTTTTATTTCATTTTTTAGTTTGGAATCCCCCTTTAATCCAGTCTTGTTCATTACTTTCATTATAAGTCGATTGTCGACAATTAAATTATAACAAGTATTTTTCTGAAAAGTCAAATAATATATTACGGAAAATTATCAAAAAAATCTTAACCTGCTGCATCTTTTATCGACCATGGTAGCAATTTATTTTTTTGCATTTTGAAAAATTGTATTTTTTCCGCCAGAAACTCCATTATTATAAAATTTAATAATATCCTCTTTACTATATCCAAGCTCTTCTAAAATTTCATAGGAATGTTCTCCTAATAAAGGTGGAGGAGTTTTTAACTCTCCAGGCGTATCAGAAAGCTTAATAGGTATGCCCACTTGTTTAATCTCACCAATTGTTGGATGCTGTAGTGAAAGTAACATCTCTCGCTCTGACACATGGGGGTCAGCATATAAATCAGACAGTTGATAGACAGGACCGGCTGGGATGCCGACTTCATCTAGAATTTTAACCCAATAATTAAATGATTCTTCCTTAAAGAGATTTTCTAGAATTGGAATCAATTGATCACGATTCTCTACTCGCTTTGAATTTGTTAAAAAACGTGGATCATTAGCTATATTTAGCTTCATAATTTGACAAAACTTTTTCCATTGAGATTCATTACCAACACCAACATTAAAGTAGCCATCGTTTGCTTGGAAAACTTGATAGGGACAAATACTAGGATGAGCATTTCCCATAGGTTGGGGATTTCTTCCGGTTGCAAAGAAACCAGTTGCTAAATAAGTTTGCCAAGAAATCATTGTATCTAAAAGAGATGCGTCAACCCATTGTCCTTTTCTGGTATGATTTCTTGCTTGCAATGCCATCAGTATACCGATTAATGCCCACATTCCAGATCCTAAGTCAGCAAATGAAAAACCGGCTTTCATAGGAGGTCCGCCGGGTTCACCTGTAACACTCATCAATCCCCCCATTCCCTGAGCAATTACATCATACCCAGGACGTTTAGCATAAGGTCCTGTCTGCCCGAAACCGGAAATAGATGCAAGGATAATTTTCTCGTTAATCTCTTTCAACACATTATAGCTTATCCCTAATTTATCTAGTGTACCTGGACGAAAGTTTTCTACTACAATATCGGCTGACTTTACAAGGTCTAAAAAAATTGCTTTGCCTTCTGGGGTTTTTAGGTTTAGAACCAAGCTTTTTTTATTTCGGTTCACACTAAGAAAATAACAACTTTCAGTTCCAATAAAAGGGGGACCCCAAGTACGGGTATCATCACCTTGAGGCGCTTCAATTTTAATGACTTCAGCTCCCATATCAGCAAGAATCATCGTACAATAAGGACCGCTCAATATACGTGATAAATCTAGCACCTTTATGCCTTGAAGTGGTTTCATTACTTTAACCTCCTTGATTTAATAGTAATCCTAAATTCATACAGAGAGTCACATAATATTCTAATACTTGACCGTTTAATCTTTGTTTTTTATACAACATATTCGTCAAATGATTTGAAAAAGAGCTGCATAGAAAAAACTTTAAAATGTCGATTGTCGACATAAGGTGAATTCTAAATGAATAAGAATTTTCTGTCAATAACTTTTTAAAAAAAGTACTCCTAATTTAGTTCTTTTTTATTGCATTTTTTCTTCTAAACAAACTTTTAAGGTTTCGGAGACTCATACAAGTGAGTTATAATAAACAGTAAAATAATAATAAATAAGAAAATCATTAAATAAACCAAATTTTTCAAAGGAGTCGATTGTATGGTTGAAAAGAGAACGGTTGATAATGCTCTTCCCAAAATAATAAAAGAAAGTATAATAGAAGATATCATGAGTGGGAAAATTGTAGCTGGAGATAAATTGGTAGAAGCAGAGTATTCTCAGCTTTTTGGTACTAGTAGAGCTCCTGTACGAGAAGCATTCTATCTTTTAACAATAGAAGGAATTGTGAAAAAGATCCCAAGAAAGGGAACAATAGTTAAAGGCTTTTCACGAGAAGAGATGTCAGATATATTAAAAATCAGAAACTTCTTAGAGCAATTAGCCATTGATAAATTAACTTTAAAGGCAAGAGAAAATTGTACTCATGAGATGAGTGAAATCATTTTAGAGATGGAAAAAAAAGAAATTGAAATAAGGGAGTATGCACAACTGAATTATGAATTTCATTTTCAGTTAATCTTAGCAAGCGGGAGTGAGACTTTTCGGAATATTTATTCTAGATTAGGATCTCCGTTAATCTCATTACAAACATTCTCTTTAAGGGGAGAAGATGATGTGGTGAAAAATTCATTAAGGGAACACAAGGAATTTGTAAACTATCTTTCTTTAGGTGAGATAGAGAAAGCGAAATCAATATTGAATTCCCATAATGAGGCTGTATTTCCACGAATTGAAGGATCACTCAAGGATTGACTTTTAGTTTTAATGAGTAGTCGACAATCGACGTTGCTAACATAATTTTATTCTACAAGGAGGTGATATCTCTTGGTTTATAATATAAATTTATATCAGAACATGTTTGAGATTTAGATTTCAGAAGAAATATTTAGCATTTATGTATGTGTATAATGTCGACAATCGACTAAATTTGATGATTATATTTTGAATTTTCCTTAAAATCAAAAGGAGAACTGATATGCAAACAAGTGAAAAACAAGTATATTTTCGACTGCTTAGACAAATAACTGTTAGATTAATTGAACTTCAGTGAAAGATATCGGGAAGGAGAAAATCACAATGGTATATGAACTTCAAAAAGAAGGTCAAAAAATAATAGACAAGCAAACTGGTTTATTCAATGAGTTTCCTATTCCAAAATATCAGCAGTGGAAACAAATGGTAGAGGAGTCTTTGAAAGGAGCTTCATTTGAAAAAAAGCTTGTCACAGAGACATATGAAGGAATTTCACTTCAGCCGATGTATAGAAAGGAGGATGCGGATAATCTTCCTTATCATAATTCTTTGCCAGGTAAGGCTCCTTTTACTCGAGGAACTCAAACGCTTTCAGATGGATGGGAAATCAATCAGGAATTAGATCTAGGGACGCCTTCTGCTTTTAATGAAGTTGCACGGGTTGACCTTGGCCGAGGGCAAACCTCGTTAAATATCGTCATTGACACACCAACTAAACGTGGAATAAATGCGAGTGATGCTACTTCAGAGGTCGGAAAAACAGGACTATCGATTTCAGGGGTAACCGATGTAACTGATGTTCTAAAAGATATTGACCTTGCAAATGTCCCAATTCATGTTAACACGGGGGCAAATTCAATTCCGCTACTTGCTTTATTTATTGCCCATTTAGAGCAGGAAAAACGACCAGTGCAAGAATTACATGGATGTATAGGCATGGATCCTATTGCGGAATTGATTACAAATGGAACATTAGTTTACGAATTGGAAGAATGTTATACACTGATGGCGGATGTTACAAATTGGGCGATTGAGAATACCCCTAATTTACAAACTGTTCTCATTCATGGAAACGTCTATCATGATGGCGGAAGCAGTGCGGTTGAAGAATTGGTATTTGCATTATCAACAGGAGTTGAATATTTACATGCGCTAACCACTCATGGAGTGGATATAAATAAAGCCGCAGGTAAAATTCTTTTTTCGTTCTCGGTAGGCTCTGATTATTTTATAGAGATTGCAAAACTACGGGCAGCAAGAACAATATGGGCTAGAATTGTGGAAACGTTTGGGGGGAATGAAGAAGCTCAGAAGATGACGATGCAAGCGCGAACATCTGCATGGACAAAAACGATTTTTGATCCTTATGTAAATATGTTACGTGCAACAACTGAAGCATTTTCAGCTGCAGTAGGTGGGGCAGACAGCATTCATGTTAGTTGCTTTGATGAAGCGATTCAAAAGTCCTCCGCTTTTTCAAGACGAATTGCACGAAATACCTCGATTATCTTAAAAGAAGAAGCTTATATTGCGAGGACAAATGATCCTGCAGGTGGTTCTTGGTACGTGGAAGTACTGACAGATGAGGTGGCGAAAAAGGCATGGGAGCTTTTCCAAGAAACAGAAGCTAAAGGTGGTATTGTGGAAGCTTTAAAAGAAGAATTTCCACAAAAAGTGGTTGAACAAACGGCTTCAAAGCGAATAGGGAACATTGCGAGTCGAAAGGATATATTTGTTGGGACAAATATGTATGTGAATATTGAAGAAAAAGGCATAGATTGGTTAGCTGTTGATGAGACGGTTCAAATTGATGATCATATCAATAAGGTTAAAGGTCGAGCACATAGACCGGTTGAAAGCTTAGCTGCAATTCCCAATAAAACAGAAGCATCGATTCAGGCAGCGAAACAAGGAGCATCGTTAGGTGAAATTGCACAGGCAACAGGTAGAAGGTTGGAAGCTGTAGTTAGCGTTAAAGCAATCCGTCCTACGAGAGGTACCATTCAGTTTGAAGAACTCCGTCAAACCATCAATGAAAATGCAGAAAAGGCAGGTAATCGTCCGAAAGTTTTTCTAGCAAACTTAGGACCTATTTCAGCTTATAAAGCGCGAGCTGATTTTGCGACTGGATTTTTTGGAGTTGGTGGCTTCGATGTTATTCAAAACAATGGATTTGCTTTTGCAAAAGAAGCAGCAGATGCAGCTATTGCTTCAAACGCCGGTATTGTCATCATTTGTGGAAAAGATGAAGACTATCAACAAACAGCGATTCCTCTTGCAAAGACGATTAAAAATGCAGCAGAACAAGCAATTGTTTTATTAGTAGGAAAGCCTAGCGAAGAGTACGAAGTCAGCTTTAAAGAGGCTGGAATATCTGAGTTTATTCACGTTGGCTCAAATTGCTATGACGTGTTAAGTCAACTTCTAGATAAGAAAGGAGTTGCTGCATTATGACAAAACCAGATTTCAGCCAAGTAGAATATAAGGATGAAAGAATAGCAAAATTTAGAGAGTGGCGAAAACAAGCAGAAAAACTTTCTGGAAAGTCCTTTGAAGAATTAACAGTTCCGACGTATGAAAAAATTGATGTAAAGCCTCTCTACACAAATAACGATACAAAAGAAATGAAGCATTTAGATTATGTGGCAGGCATTGCACCATTCTTTCGAGGTCCATACCCGGCTATGTATAAAACACAACCTTGGACAGTTCGTCAATATGCAGGCTTTTCAACAGCGGAAGAAAGTAATGCGTTTTACCGTCGAAACTTAGCTGCAGGACAAAAGGGCCTTTCTATAGCGTTTGACTTGGCTACACATCGTGGGTATGATTCGGATCACCCTAGAGTCGTTGGGGATGTGGGGAAAGCTGGTGTTGCAGTTGATTCCATCTTTGACATGAAGGTGTTATTTGATGAAATCCCATTAGACCAAATGTCTGTTTCAATGACGATGAACGGAGCCGTTTTGCCGATTATGGCATTTTACATCGTAGCAGCTGAAGAACAAGGAGTACCCCAAGAGAAACTTTCTGGAACAATTCAAAATGATATTTTAAAAGAATATATGGTACGAAATACGTACATTTATCCACCGGCACCGTCAATGAAAATAATCGCAGATATCTTTGAATATACGTCCCAACATATGCCGAAATTTAACTCTATTAGTATCTCCGGTTATCATATGCAAGAAGCTGGTGCTACAGCTGATATAGAGTTGGGCTATACACTGGCAGATGGGTTAGAATATGTCAAAACGGGCTTGAAATCAGGTATTGATGTTGATCGATTTGCTCCACGCCTTTCTTTTTTCTGGGCAATCGGAATGAATTACTACATGGAAGTTGCTAAAATGCGTGCTGGTCGATTAATTTGGGCGAAATTAATGAAGAGATTTAATCCTAAAAATGAAAAGTCGCTAGCACTTCGAACACATTCACAAACATCTGGATGGAGCTTAACAGAGCAAGACCCATTTAATAATGTGACACGCACGTGTATTGAAGCTATGGCCGCTGCCTTAGGTCATACGCAATCCCTTCATACAAACGCTTTGGATGAGGCAATTGCTTTACCGACTGATTTCTCTGCTCGAATTGCTCGGAATACACAATTATACCTTCAAGATGAAACAGGTATAACCAATGTATTAGACCCTTGGGGTGGCTCTTATTATGTGGAGTCATTAACTGCTAAACTACTTGAAAAAGCTTGGGCACATATTGAAGAAATTGAGGCACTTGGTGGAATGGCAAAAGCCATTGAAACGGGTCTGCCAAAGATGAGAATTGAAGAAGCGGCTGCCAGAAGACAAGCACATATTGATTCTGGTAAAGAATCAATTATTGGTGTGAATAAATACCGTTTAGAAAAAGAGGATCCGCTTGAGATTTTGGATATCGATAATACTGCAGTACGTGATGCACAAATTCGACGTTTAGAGAAACTTCGTGCCGAAAGAGATGATGCAAAGGTAGAAGCTGCACTACAAGAGATCACAAAAGCAGCTGAAACTGGAGAAGGAAACCTTTTAGAGCTAGCAATTCACGCAGCTCGTGCCAGAGCAAGCTTAGGGGAAATTTCGGAAGCATACGAAAAAGTAGTAGGGAGACATAAAGCAAGCATTCGTTCAATTAGTGGAGTGTACAGTGCAGAGTTCGGTGAAGTGGAGCAAGTGAAGGCTGTCCGCGAAATGGCAGATCAATTTGAAGAAGTTGAAGGACGCCGCCCTCGAATTATGGTCGCGAAAATGGGCCAGGACGGACATGACCGTGGTGCCAAGGTGATTGCGACGGCATTTGCAGACCTTGGTTTTGATGTTGATATTGGTCCTTTATTCCAGACCCCTTTGGAAGCAGCATTACAAGCTGTTGAAAATGATGTACACGTACTAGGGATGAGCTCGCTTGCTGCTGGACACAAAACGTTACTTCCTCAAGTCGTGGAAGAGCTGAAGCGCTTAGGTCGTGAAGATATTTCCGTCGTGATTGGCGGTGTTATTCCAGCTCAAGATTACGATTACTTAAAAGAAAATGGGGCAGCTGCAATATTCGGACCAGGAACGGTTATCCCAGTTGCTGCACAAAAAGTGTTAGAGGAAGTAAAGCGTCGACTAGGGTACGACGAGGAAGAAAATGAGTAACGGTAAAGATAAAATACGTCCAGAATGGTCCGGTAACTTGTCAGTTAGCCCATACTTTACACACAACATGAAAAAAGAGCATGATGGGATGATTGTGAGCGAAAATGTACAATCGAATAAACAGAATCCTATTCTTAGAAGAAAACAGCTTGCTATTGATGATTATGTGCAAGGTGTGATAAATGGAGATCGTGCAATTATTGCTCAAGCGATAACATTAGTGGAAAGCAATTTACCAAAACATATAGAAATGGCACAACAAGTGCTGAAACAACTCATTCCATATACAGGAAATTCAATTCGGGTTGGATTCACAGGAGTTCCTGGGGCTGGTAAGAGTACACTCATTGAATCATTTGGTATGATCCTCTGTGAAAAAAATCACCGTGTAGCTGTACTAGCCGTTGATCCTTCGAGCAGTGTTTCGAAAGGAAGCATCTTAGGTGACAAAACTAGAATGGAACAGCTTTCTCGCCACCCCCACGCATATGTTCGTCCATCCCCTTCAAGTGGGACGCTGGGTGGAGTCACTAGAAAAAGTCGTGAAACCCTTCTTATTTTTGAGGCAGCTGGTTATGACGTGATTGTAGTTGAAACCATAGGAGTCGGTCAAAGTGAAATAGCTGTTCGTTCTATGGTCGATTTTTTCCTTGTTATTATGCTGACTGGTGCTGGTGATGAATTGCAAGGAATGAAAAAAGGTGTAATGGAATTAGCCGATGCCATTTTCATCAATAAAGCAGATGGTGAAAACAGGCAGGCTGCTTTGAATGTAAAGGTGGAATACAACCGACTCCTCCATTTCTTACAGCCTGCAACGGAAGGATGGGAAACAAAGGCGTTTGCTGTATCTGCTTTAACGGGAGCAGGTCTGGATGAAATATGGTCAATCATTGAATTATTCCATAAAAAAACGAACGAATCAGGAATCTTTAATAAAAGACGTCAAAAACAAACCTTAGATTGGCTACATTATATGGTTGAAGAGTATCTGCGAGTGAAATTCTATATTCATCCAAAAATAACTAAGGACCTACCGCAGATTGAACAGGCAGTTGTTGAGGGGACGTTATCTGCCACGATGGCAGCGAAGGAATTGTTAAAAAATGTTGAATATTAAATGGACTCTTGAAAGGCAATCTAAACGTTTTAGTCATTATGACGGTATACAAATTACTGTAATAGGAGTGGGAAAGGTCATAATTATTGGTCCAGATTTAATGAAGTCAAGCAATTAGAAATACAGGAACTTCTAAAGGGTTAATGACAAGCCTTTTTTTCCACTTAGTGATAGTATGTGCTTCTTAATCTGTATTAAGGCTTCGTTTACTTTTTAGGAGGGGAAAGGGCTTTCCTGTTTATTTAGTAAGTGTCTAAATGACCCGATAACCAAAATCTGTCCGTCTAGCTACTATATTATGTTCCTGATCGGGTGGTAGCACTTCGGAATGATCAGAAAGAAAAAACTTCTTTCTGTCATTCCGTATGTGTCACTTCTGCACTAAAAGGACTGATAACCACTTTCTAAACAGCTAACGCCGCCATACCGAACGAGCCGATGGACGAAGAGTATTTTTATTCTTCGCATCTTTTTTTACTTTTTGATTTATAATTCTCATTTTTTATCATTATTTTTCTGTATTATTATTTAAATTGTATATTGATAAAAATTGGGTTTGGTAGCCCAAGCTGATGTGAATTCTTTTTTCGGTTCTTATTTATAAACTTTCATTGGTAGATAAGTCAAGGACTGTCCCGTAGCGGAAGCGGTTAAGTTTTTTTCTAATTTAAACCCATCTACTGATTCGATACAAGAAAACTTTTGTAAGAATGCCTCTAATGCAATTTTCATTTCTAATCGTGCAAGAGGTGCACCTAAACAAAAATGTGGACCACTTCCGAAAGTCAGGTGCTTTTTATTGTTTGAACGATGAATGTCTATCGAGAAAGGATCGCTATACATGTTTTCATCCATATTGGATGCACTCATCCAAGCAATGACTACGTCACCTTTTTTTAACTCAACCCCTAATAGATTATTATCTTGTTTGACCGTACGATCTCTTTTTGAAATATGAAAACGATATCGAAGCATTTCTTCAACGGCTTTTGGGACTAAGCCTATATCATTTCTTAGTGTTCCATATAATGACTTGTCATCATATAGCAATGAATAGAACGTATTGGCTATCGCGTGACTAGTTGTTTCAAGACCTGCCCCTAAAAGTAACATGGTTGCCTGAACAATTTCCTCATCCGTAAATTTTTCCCCATCTACTTCAGCTTGAATCAAATCAGAGATAATATCATCACAAAGGTTCGAACGTTTTTGAACTACAATAGGATAAAGGTAATCAAAATATTCTTTCGCTGCCTTTTGTTTTTGTTGTTCAATGTCTTCTAACCTTTCTTTGTCGTATGGGTGGAACAAAATATCAACCCATTCTTTAAACTGCCCTTGACCTTGTGTAGGTACGCCAAATAAATCGGCTATTACTAGAGCAGGTAAAGGGGAAGCCAAAGCTTCCACAATATTAATCGTAGAATTTTCTTGTATATTTTCTACAAGCTCCGTTGCAATCTGTTGAATACGAGGTTCCCACTCTTTTAAACTGCGGGGAGAGAAAGCTGCTGCCAATAAGGAACGCACTTTTCGATGATCAGGAGGATCAAGAAACGTAATCGTGGTTATTGGTGAAGTGTTTTTTTGCTTTTTATTATCGCCCACAAAAAGACCGCTTCTAGGCCCTTGACTTGAAAAGACTTCATAATTGGTTAACACCTGTTTAACATCTTCATACTTAAACACATTCCATGTATTCGTTTCTTCGTGAAAATAAACAGGATGATTGTGAAGCATTTCTTTATACCACTTTAAAGGGAAAAACTCTTCAGTACGTGTCTGGAAATTAGGGATTTCTGTAATTGCAATGACTTCTTTATTCACTGATATTCCTCCTAAAATAAAAATTGTATAAATCACTCTATAATAAGCAAAGGCATGATGATTCCTGCACTGGCTGCCTGAATCATACGTCCGGTTAACAAGACAGGAAATTCTGTTGCGACAGCTGAAACAATGGTTACAGCTAGAAATATAAACATGGAAGCTTGAAAGAGTTCACGTGTGGTAAACCGTTGCATCAAATAGGAGGTAATAGTAATCAAGACGCTGTTTTTAGTATGTAACCGGATGTTAACCACTGGGCTGTTTAGCCGAGGTCTTAAAATTCAACCATAAGTTCAGGAGTAGCGACATTCATGATTGTTTGGTTTAATGTTGCATGAAAAGTACCTAAAATCATAATGAACATTAATATGTCCTTTTTTGCAAAGTGTTGAATAATTCACACTATATAAATTACATTATTAAAGGTTTTTTGACAACAGACAATTCCCTAATAACTGTATATTAGTTATCGCTTCTTTCGATTTATGTTGATAAAACCGAAGATAATAGACAGTACTTAGATAATTGTAAATCTCCAATTAATGGGAAAGGTGATTAGATATGACAGTCCAATAGTGCAGAACACGTTTTCATTGATTCCCTTTATAAGATAAAGGTAAGTGTTTAATTAATTATAATAATTCAATTTTGTTACACTTATTAAAGCAAAAGCTGAATGACAGTCCGACTGCTAGTCATCCTGCTTTTTATCGTTCTGTTATTTTAGATCATTATATTCCTCATCAGTTACGGGTTCTAACCAATCCGTTTCACCCGGTGCCATTGCTAAGTGTACAATCCAACTGTCTTTGGTGGCACCATGCCAATGTTTCATTCCAACCCCAATCAACACATCAGTTGGAAATGTAACCTTTGCTCCAGAAGCTCGCAATAGCTGGCATTCACACAAAGATGGGCAAGTTTTATTAGTACTGGTGGAGAAGGTTGATATCAGGAAGAAGGAAAATCAGCTCAATTACTTAAAACGATTGATGTGGTGAATATTCCGCCGAATTTCAGTAAATATCATTTGTAAGTATGCATCACCGATAAAGTTTGCTTCAACTTTTTGTCCCAACGGAAAATTGTGCTATTACTTAATTGTTCATTTGCCAATTTTCATTCCCATTTTCTCTTTAAATTTGATTAAATGAGTAATCTTGTTTTTTTCATTTTATAAATTTACTCAATCTGATGTATTTTTGTAGATTTGAAATAAAGTCGCGATGTTTTGTCTCTATATAAAAAAGTTCCCTTCCTTAGAATATCGGAAAAAATCCAAACGTAAATTAATATAAGTCCAATCAAATTCAATCTTGATCCAATCGTTTTTCTAAAGGCTGTTCTCCTCCAACTCTTGCCCCGTTAGGGTTCTGACGGTTCATTGTTTTTTCCAGTTGGTTCCCTCATGCCATTAAATCGTATCCATTTCAGTGCTTTTCCTCACTTCGACCCAGGTGGACTCTCCGTTTTCGTTTTGTTTCTTTCCAGTGTGGAACGGAATTTTTTTGTGGGGACATAGTATATGGGCTGGGACTTTTGATAAAGATTTGTTCATGTAATTTCCTGTTTTTACCGCCACATCTTTGAAATCAGTCAGATGTTTTTTCCCTCCTCTTTCGTGAGGGAAGAATGTTCGGTTTTACTACATAACTATAAAAGAAGTAAATAAAAATAAAAAATGAGTTGCACACAACAGCTACTTTGTAATACTATATAGTAGTACTCGGTAATACTAAGTAGTTTGTTAGGAGGATATATGAAAGATTTAACTGAAATGCTTAAAGGTGTTCTTGAAGGGGTGGTGCTTCAAAAGATTCATGCTGGAGAAACTTACGGCTATGAAATAACTAAGTACCTAAACGATTTAGGCTTTGGCGATATTGTGGAAGGAACTGTCTATACCATTCTTGTTCGAATCGAGAAAAAAGGGCTCGTCGAGATTGAGAAGAAAAAGTCAGAGCTTGGACCTGCGAGAAAATTTTACACGCTAAACGCTAAAGGAGAACAAGAGTTAAAGGAATTTTGGGAGCGTTGGACATTCTTAGAAGAAAAAATGAATGAAATAAAGGGGCAAATAAATGTTTAAAAAAATGATGCAAGAAAAAAGAGAATATCGTGCCTATAAAAAACGCGTGAATCAATTACCAGAAGAATACAGAAAGGCGATGAAAGCAATTGAAAAATACATGTGGAATTTTGCAAAGGGATCAGGCATGTTTGAGATTTTGAAAAATATTTTAGAGATGTTTGAGAATAGTGCTACGGATGGCATATGCGTACGAGATGTAGTAGGAGATGATATTGCAGAATTTGCCGACTCATTATTAGCTGAATTTCCAGAAGAAACATGGATGGATAAAATGAAGAAAAAACTTAGGGATTCAATTGAGTAAAGGAGAGAGAGCCATGAATTCAACGGTCCTTAATATCAAAAATGTGAAAAAGAGCTTTAAAGGGAATGAGGTTTTAAAAGATGTCAATATCACTTTGAAGCAAGGTTCCGTTTATGCCTTATTAGGGGCGAACGGGGCTGGGAAAAGTACCCTATTAAAAATTGTTACAGGGTTACTTAATAGCGATGGTGGAAAGGTAACAATTCAAGATATTAATATTGCTGACAATCCTGTGGCAGCACAAAAGCTTTTTAGTTTTAGTTCCCAGAATACCACTGTTGACGGAGTACTCACTGGATACGAAAACCTTTATTTAATTGCTAAATTACGACACGAACGCAACTCGAGAAAAGTTGCCGAAAGTTTGTTAGAAAAGTTTGATCTGACTGATGCCAAAGATAAAGCTGTTTCAAATTATTCAGGAGGAATGCGTCGTCGTCTCGACTTAGCCATGAGTTTAGTTGGGAATCCAGAAATCATTTTTCTGGATGAACCTACTACTGGATTGGATCCGAATAGCAGGCAGGGGCTTTGGAATACGATTAAAGAAATGAAGTCCCAAGGGAAAACCATCTTTTTAACGACTCAATATTTAGAAGAAGCAGATTATTTAGCTGATCAGATAGGCTTTTTACGTGAAGGAAAAATTGTTGCCAGTGGAACCCCTGATGAAATGAAACGGATTGCTGGAGCTGATAAATTACTTCTTGTATTTAATCGTAATGAAGACACCGAGATAGCTTTAAAACTCTTAGAATCCTATTCTCCTGAAAAAAATGACGATTGTGAGATTTCTATTGATTTAATAGAGGACATCACAACGACTTTAAACGTGTTGAATGCCCTCACAACTGAAAAAATTGACCTCAAAACCTTCAAAATGACTACCCCAACCCTTGATGATGTATTTATGACACTTTCGAAAGGATGAAAATTATGAATGTTTTTCAAGATATAAGTGATACATTAACGCTTGCAAATCGGATCATTAAACATAATATACGTAGTATCGACACGCTTCTTACGGTTGTTGCGATGCCGGTTATGATGTTATTGGGTATGGTTTTCATATTTGGTGGTGCCATTCAAATTGCTGGGGTGTCTGAAGATGAGTATATTAATTATATTCTTCCCGGAATTCTGTTAATGACGATTGCTACAGGATCTGCTTACACCTCGTTACGGATAAATTTAGACAAAACTTCAGGGATGTTTGACAGATTTAAGTCAATGCCCATAGCCAAATCATCTGTACTAGGGGGTCAGGTAATAGCTTCAGTTATTTTTATGTTAGTTTCAATAATGGTCGTATTAATAGTAGGATTTATAGCTGGATTTAGAAGTGATGCAACATTTGCTGAATGGCTACTTGTGGCACTATTGATCACTCTCTTTTCGCTAACATTAACGTGGATTTCAGTGCCATTTGGATTGGCTGCTAAAGGTATTGAAGGAGCAAGTTCTTTTTCATATATCTTAATAATGCTGCTTTTTGTCAGTTCTGCATTTGTTTCTGTCGAAGGAATGCCGAAGATCATCCGAATCTTTGCGGAAAATCAGCCAATGACACCGATTATTCAAACTATTAGAAACCTGTTAGACTCGCAGCCTGTTGGAAATGATCTGTGGGTGTCGTTCGGTTGGATGGTGTTAATAATATTAATTTCATATATTTTTGGATTGAAGGTTTATAGAAGAGTTTAAATAGTTGTTGATGTGAAAAAGTATTCTATTTGGAAGGGTATTGTATCTGCTTCTCTTATTATGGGAAAGCTTGGTTCTTACGCTGGGCAAAATAGTTTGGCTACAGCACTTCGCGAGATGGGAGGGATTGAAAAAATAATTTTCATCCTAGATTACATTCAAGTGAAACATTAAGGAGAAAAATTCATCGTGGATAAAATAAAGGTGAAGCAATTAACTCTTTGGCTAGATCTATCTTTTTCGGCAAACGTGGAGAGTTGCGTGAACGTGCGCTGCAGGATCAACTTCAAAGAGCTAGTTCATTAAATATTATTATTATTAATGCCATTAGTATATGGAATACCGTATATTTGACCAAAGCAATAGAATATAAAAATTATTACATCATATTTCTCCATTAGGATGGGAACATATTAACTTCCTTGGTGAATACAAATTTAAATTTAAGCAATCCACTACTATAGAATCGTTAAGACCACTCCGAAAGTAAAATATAAAAGCCGAAATCCCTTAACGTGGGAAAATCGGCTTTTTTCTTCCGAAAAATGTCATAGCGTAGGTTTTATGGCATTTGGTTGGCGGGCCCCCAAATTTGAAAAGAAAATCGTTCGGAAAGAAACTACGTGCTTATCGAGAACGTCTTCAAAATGAGATTTACCATGACCGTCACGAAAAAAACCATTCTCTCCAGAAAAGTTAGATAAGGAAGAAGAGAAAGAAATGAAAGAACATACAACCGATCCAGAGAGTGAATACTACGTCAAGGACGAACGCACCAAACAGTTTACCTATTCATTCCATGCTGCCTCAGATCGAAACGGTTTTGTAGTCGGCACGATTGTAACACCAGGTAACACACATGATAGTAATATCTTAGAGCCAATAGTGGGAAACGTGATTAGAAGAGTTGGAAAACCCGAAGCGGTTGCCGCAGATGCAGCTTATAAAACACCTGCGATTAATTATTTGAACAGGAGGTTACACCTGCTTTACCATATACACGACCATGAAAAAAGAAGGATTCTTTCAAACATGAATATGTTTACGAAAGAATCCTTTGACTGTTATCTTTGCCGGGCAAATGAAATGCATGGCATGCGTTGGACAACGGTAAGGGGACTTAAAAAATTGTCGATGCAGGTGATGCTTAGTTTCGCTGCCATGAATTAAAAGAAGATGGCCAACTGGACTTGGCAAGGGCCAGAAAAGGTCTAAATAATGACCTGGAGAGGTCAACTATTCTTATAACAGCTTCAAATCCAAATGAAAAATCAAAAAGGCACTGGGTTAAACAACCCCATGTTAAATTACTTCTGTTTCTCTAACGCTAATTTCAACCCTTTTTGATAATATTGCGTCATCATTTCTTCAGGAACCATGCTTCCACCAGTCCCCCAAATAATATGTGTAGCTTCACTCATCTTGTCTGTTAAACTATGCTTCTGTAAATAATCGATGCCTTCTTTACATAATTTACTTGGTCCTATCATGCCTGCTAGTGCAGAAGGTTCTAAATGGATCCCCTCTGTATCGACTAGTTCTTTTAGCAACTTATACAACTGTTCATCGCTAACCGTATAATTACCACTTAAAAAAGGTTCAATAGTTTTACCCACAAACCCTGATGGCTTTCCTACAGCAAGTCCATCCGCGTCTGTTACATTATCGATACCAACATCTTGTACAGAAACTTTATCATGTAGTCCAGTCATTAAACCGAGTAGCATGCATGGTGAGTGGGTAGGTTCTGCAAAGAAACAGTGAATATGGTCTTGATACAATAATTTCAAACCAAAAGCTACGCCTCCAGGACCACCACCTACTCCACATGGAAGGTAAACAAACAAAGGATGATTTTCATCTACAATTATCTCTAGCTCTTCTAATTGTTTCTTCAAACGAGATGCAGCCACTGCATATCCTAAAAATAGGTCGTGGGAATTTTCATCATCCACAAAATAACATGTTGGGTCACTATCTGCTTGGGTTCGGCCTTCCTCTACAGCTTTACTATAATCAGCTTCATATTCAATGACAGTGACATTTTTGCTTCTAAGCAAATCTTTTTTCCACTGCTTTGCATCAGCTGACATATGAACAGAAACATTAAAACCTAACTTTGCACTGATGATGCCAATACTAAGTCCTAAATTTCCAGTCGAGCCTACTGCGATTGAATATTTTGAGAAAAGGGTTCGGAACCTATCACTATCTAAAATCGAATAATCATCTTGAATGGTTAACAATTGATGTTGGAAAGCTAGTTCTTCCGCATGTTTGAGAATTTCATAAATCCCGCCTCTTGCTTTAATGGATCCTGATATAGGAAGGTGACTATCGCATTTCAGTAATAATTCTCCTAATATAGGTTGTTGATAATGCTGTTCCAAGGATTGTTTCATAGAAGGAACTCTCACTAAAGGAGATTCTATGATACCATTCGTTTCTTTTGTTTCAGGGAAAACCTTTGCGATATAGGGAGCAAAACGTTCCAACCTATCCTCTGCATCTTTTACATCTTCTTGAGTAAGGGGGGATTTTTTAATTCCCGTTTGAAATTTTTCGACATTTGGATTCAGCCAAAATACTTCATCCATCGAAATGAGCTTGTTTAGTAAAGGATATTGGTCTTTCCATGTTTGTATTTCTTTGCTTTCAATCTCTTTCATTTGTTTGATCCTCCTAATTTTCTTGTAACACGTTGTTTTATAAATTATAATTAAATAAAATTTAATACAGTTTAACACACAATCATCTCTGTGTTAATTTATATTTACTTTTTTGAAATGAAATTTAACAACTTGTTAAGGAGTATCGATTATGGAAAATATAGATATTGGTAAGAAAGTTGAAAAATATAGAAAAGCTAAAGGCTTGAGTAGTAGAGAGTTAGCAAAACTAGCTGAAATTACACCTTCAATGTTAAGCCAAATTGAACGAGGTTTGGCGAATCCTTCTATTCAAACCCTAAAGGTTTTAGCTAAAACCCTGAATGTTCCAACTTTTAGTTTTTTACTTGAAGAAATAATTACGGAGGATTTGATCGTTAGGTCCAGTAAACGTAAGAAAATGATCATTGATAATTTATCTTATGAGTTATTGTCACCTGATTTTACGGGTAATTTAGCAACAGCGATTATGAAAGTTCCTTCGAATATTTCTTCGTCAGAAAAGCTTCTAGAACATAAAGGAGAGGAAGTAGCATTTATTTTGGATGGGAAAATTAAGCTGTATTTAGGCGAAGAAGAATTTCTTTTAGAAGCTGGTGATAGTGTGAAAATACCAGCAAATTTGAAACATAAATGGGAAAATAATTTTAGTCAAAATGCAGTTGTATTATTTTCAGTAACTCCACCTGCGTTTTAATGTAAAAATGTTAAATGTAATATTTTTCTACAAACGGGAGCGATTCTTGATGAAGGATCGCTTTTCTTAATGAACTCCCATGAAAATTAAAAAAGCACAATATCTAGATAGACCCAGTAAAAACGCTTTTTTAAAAAAAACTGAGCATTATGAGTGATCTGATTGAGTTTGGTAAATCGCTAAACAAAAAACTTCAATTATAGCAAATTAAGTAGAGGCTAGCGCCATGACCAAAATACTACCCATAAGGGGCGTGACAGTCGGTGGTACACAGTGGTCGTCGGAGTCAGACTTACGGATGATTCAAAGGCACCATAGTTCAATGACCTTCTTCGCCAGCCATTAAAACATTAACGACATAGAGGCCAATTTTCATTCTCTGTGGTGAAGCACTGATTTGTGCCCTTCATGAATGGCTAACGGGGCGATTTAGTTGAAGAAGGAATAAGTTGCAAAAAGGGATTATTACTGTTAAGGCGAATAGTTAAATAATTGGATTTGTTTTGAAAGGAAGAGATTTTAAGAGTTAAGAAAAGACGTAATTAGAAAGGTTGTTCTATTTGAACAAATTTGACTGTATTTCAGAAACGGAAAGATTAGTAATAAGACCATTAAAAGAAGATGATTTTAAAAATTGGCTTAGCGAATTTTTAAATAGACTTCCATCTCAACACAGATATGATCAAGGGAAGATTGATATGAGTGAATGTACAGTGGAATGGTTTACCAACTTAGTGGAAAAACATCAAGAATTAGCAGTGAATGATATAGCATATGTTTTTGGTGTCTTTAGGAAAGAAGACGGTACACATCTTGGAACGATAGATTTCTCCACCTTAGCGAGAAATGACTTTCAATGGGGTAGGATAGGTTACACTATTCATAATCAATATTGGAGAAATGGTTATTGTAAAGAGGCAGTAAAAGAAGCCCTAAATATCGCCTTTAAAGACTTGAATTTCCACCGAATTGAGGCTCATATAAACATAGACAACACACCTTCTTATAATTTAGCAGAGAATGTAGGAATGGAATATGAATGCATAAGAAAAGGATTTATTTTTGAATTTGGAGAATGGACTGATAATCTGGTTTATTACATAAATTCGAAATAGAAAATTCTTCACTACCAGTTTCGGTAGTTGAGATCCGGGGCTGATTTAGTGGCCTTTTTGCTTAATGAACTCCCATGAAAATTAAAAAAGCACAATATCTAGATAGACCCAGTAAAAACGCTTTTTTTTAAAAGGCTGAGCATTATGAGTGATCTGATTGAGTTTGGTAAATCGCTAAACAAAAACCTTAGCAAATTAAGTAGAGGCTAGCGCGACAGTCGGTGGTACACAGTGGTCGTCGGAGTCAGACTTACGGATGATTCAAAGGCACCATAGTTCAACGACCTTCTTCGCCAGCCATTAAAACATTATCGACATAGAGGCCAATTTTCATTCTCTGTGGTGAAGCACTGATTTGTGCCCTTCATGAATGGCTAACGGGTTCGTTAGTTTAAGATCGGAGCTGTCTTTAAGGTAGCTCTTTCTTTATGCAACTTTCGGAGCAGGTTAGTGAAGCATTAAGACTTAAATTTACTTTTGAAATGGAGGAATTTAAAATGGACCAATTAAAAGGGAAAATTGCAATTATTACGGGTGTAAGCCGTCTTAAAGGGATTGGAGCTGCTATTTGTAAGGAGTTAGCTGAATCGGGTTATCATATATTTTTTACTTATTGGACGGAATATGATAAAAAAATGCCTTGGAGCATTGAATTAGATGAGCCCATGAAATTAAAAGAAGAATTAATAAAAAAGGGTATCAAGGTATCATGTATGGAGTTGGATTTAACTCAATATGATGCACCTGAACAACTTATAAATAGAGTTTCTGAACAACTTGGTTATCCTGATATCTTGATTAATAACGCAGCATACTCAACTAACAACGATTTTTCTAATTTAACTGCCGAAGAATTAGATAAACATTACATGGTAAATGTTCGTGCAACGACACTATTAAGTAGTAAATTTGCTCAAAGCTTTGATAAGAAATCAGGTGGAAGAATAGTCAATATTACTTCAGGTCAGTTTCAGGGACCAATGCCTGGCGAATTAGCATATGCAACAACAAAAGGAGCAGTTGATGCTCTAACTATTACATTGTCGGCTGAGCTAGCCCCTTTGGGAATAACGGTTAATGCATTAAATCCAGGTCCAACTGATACAGGGTGGATGACAGAGGAAATAAAAAATGAATTAAAACCGATGTTTCCTTTCGGTAGAATAGGAAAACCGAGAGATGTTGCAAAAACTATTAAATTTCTAGTGAGCGATGAAGCAGATTGGATTACAGGTCAGATTATTCATTCAGAAGGTGGATTTAAAAGGTAAATTAAACGAAAAAAGGCTTTAGTTCTAGAACCTTTTTGTTGTATTGAATTCTAGGATAAATATCAATTTGTGAAAAAATGTACTTAAACTAACATGAAAATTAAACACTAATAATCAGTAAAAAGACCATATTAAATAAAACGCAAACTTCAATTTTTTGAAAAAGAGCAGCGCCCTATTAAAGTTCTCCAAATAAATCGGTGGTTAGGATGCTTCTGATATATTTACGGTATATCCTAAGTTTTCTAACCTTCGGACCGAATTTCGTACAATGGAAGTCTGTTTTTGTTTATCAAAATAATCTTCACCTAAGTCTACATACATTTCTTTTCTAGTTTAAAGATAATAAGAAATTCTTAACATGACGTGGGCAACGACAATTCCAGCTCTTTTTCTTCCTTTTCGCTCGGCTGTCCGTCTGTATAGAGCGCCTAATGTCATTATGTCAAAAATAAAAATTGACTGGACACCAATTGGTGTCTTATAATAAAGACACCAATTGGTGTCCAATTTATAAGGGAGGGTGATTTTGAACGAGAAAAATCAAGAGCGTGATGTTTATGTAGCCATTGCTGACCCAACCAGACGTAAATTGCTACGCTTGTTGGCAGATGCAGAAGAGTTACCTCTTCACGAATTAACTGTTCAATTTCAAATGGGTCGTACCGCTGTTTCTAAACATTTGGCCATTCTTAAAGAAGTTGGTCTAGTTGCTGACCGAAAGGTTGGTAGAGAAACAAGGTATCGGCTAAATGCGGCTCCATTAAGAGAAATTAAGGATTGGGTAGCCTTTTACGAGAAATTTTGGAAGGAAAAAGTGGTGCTTTTAAAAAAATTATTAGAGGAGGAATAAATAATGGCAGAATTGTCATTGGATTTTCAGTTTACAAGTTCAATCAATAAGGTGTGGAACGCATTAACAGATTCGGATACTCTTGCAAAATGGATAATGGAAAATGATTTTAAACCAGTCGTAGGGCACCGTTTCCAGTTTCGCACTCAGCCGACCGAATGGTGGAGTGGAATTATTGACGGCGAAGTGCTTATCGTGGACGCACCAAACCGGTTGTCCTATACTTGGATCAGCGGAGAGGAGCATACCGTCACCTGGACGCTACAGGATTTAGGGGACGGAAAAGTTAACCTTCATCTCGAACAAACCGGAATCTCAAATGCTCAGGCAGCCGAAGGCGCTAAGTATGGCTGGACTAACTGGTTCGGCGAGTTCGAAAAAGTGTTAGAGGAAATGTAAGACCAAACCTCTGAACCTGTTTTTTTAGTATTAAGCTAACGAATAGGAAAAAGCAAACGGCTCGGTATAGGACTGAGCCGTTTGCTTTTTTAGTACAATTAGTATATAAAACACATTACAATTCAGGTCCAATTTTGATTAATGAAATATACCGAAATAAGGAGTTGTTTCATAATGAAAAAGGCTACACCTATTAAGATTTCGTCTACAAGGAATGAATTTGTCGATTCGAAAAAAACACAACAAATTCATTTGAAGCTGTACTAACAAGGCCATACTAAATTTAGAGAATGGAGAGGATATCCGATGAAAATAAATCAATTAATGGCCAACAATATTAAGCGTTTAGATGCCGTCTTGCCGGAAGATCAATCGTTAGGAATTGCTGGCTTGTCCGGATCTGGTAAAACCACGTTTTGTCAAACCATTGGTGAAGAATCCAAGAAGCGTCTCGTTTCCTTATTGCCTAAGGCTGAATATCAGTATTTGTTTTCTAATATAATGGAAACGAATTTTAGTGCCATCAAGATGGAAGAAATGCCTTTAGTTCTTTTTCTAGGGAAATCATCGATTTCTTCCAATCCGCGTTCAACGATTGGCACCCATACGGGTGTTTTTAAAGAGATTCGTGAGAGACTTGCTGAAAAATTCAATCTTTCTCCAGAAGTTTTTTCATTTAATAATGCATTAGGCTGGTGTCCTAAGTGTAAAGGGCGCGGTACTACCAAAAATGTCGAATGTGAAAAGTGTGAAGGCAGGCGCTATAACCCAGAAGTTGAGCAATATAAGATAGAATTATTGGATAAACCACATAGTATTTCCGATATCAACAACTTAAGCATCGAAACGATTCTTTCACTTGCGAACACATTACATATTAGTGAAGCGAAACAACATATTCTTCAAAATATACTCAATATGAATATTGGTTATTTAAGTATAAACCGTATTATGGGGACGGTATCAGGGGGAGAATTAACACGGCTTTACTTGGCCGAATTTATGGCAACGAGTGAAAATACCGTGATCATCATTGATGAAATCTCCGTCGGTCTTGATCATCAAACACTTTTAAAAATTTTGGAACAGATTAAACAATTAGGCTATAAAAATCAAATTTGGCTCATTGATCACTCAGACACGGTGTTAGATAGCACAAATGAACAATTATTCTTTGGACCTGGCAGCGGGAAATATGGCGGGGAAATTGTTGAGGAATCACCACGTCCCAAGCCAATCAGCTGGGAACGAAATGAAGCAACGCCTACGGAATACTATCAATTTCATGATCTTTACTGTCGTAATATTCAAATGGAGGAAATCCGGATTCCAAAGAATAGACTCGTTACCTTTACGGGTGAGTCAGGTTGCGGTAAATCTACACTTGTCAATGAATGTATTTCCAAGGATTTTCAGGAGCGATATCCAAAGGATAAGCTGGTCATGGTTGGGCAGGACCGAAACAAATCGATTACCAGTCGATCAACTGTTGCGACGTTTCTTGATATTAAAAAGAAACTCACCAAATATAGTGATGAAATTGATGATATTTTTCAGCGTTCGATAGAAGATATCATCGAAGAAATGCCAACTGAAGACATCGCTCATAAACGCTTGAGCTTATTGGTCAAACTTGGGCTTGGTTATTTGACGTTAGAAAGAAAAACACAAACACTATCGACAGGTGAATTTCAATGTGTCCATTTAGTTTCTGAGCTGTTCGCGAAGACAAGAAACCCGCACACGCTGTTTATTTTTGACGAGCCTTCAAAAGGATTATCGCAAAATATTTTAAACCAATTCATCGATAGTATTAGAGTCATTCTTGAGGATGAATCGGTCTCAATCATCATGATTGAACATAATGGTTATATGCTGGAAAGCTCGGATTTTATCGTTGATTTTGGTAAAAGACAGCTTGCACCTGTCAAACATCTTGACGTTGTCAGTCATGATGATCACTATCGCCACAAAAACAATGAGGATCGAGTGGAACCATTGCATATCTCTTCCACACTCCGGTCAAAAAATGGCATCAATTACTTAGATGAAAATCATCTGGATTACTTTAAAAAGGCAGAGAATGTCTATAAAGGCGGCATTTTAAAAAGCTTATCACCAATTGCCCGTGTGATTTATGGTGAATACGAGTCAGACACGATTGCACCTGTGATCGCCATCGATCTTGAACGGCACTTGTACAGTCAATATACATTTCTTTATGAAGTGGGCGGAATGATCAACCATCTTGTGGCAGCACATCCGACCAATAAAGATACAAGAAGCTTTGATTTCTATTCTGCAGAAAATCATTGTCCAAGCTGTTCAGGCCGCCGGGTCATTGAAAAATTTGACTTTGATGTCGTCATTCAAGACAAAAACGTGCCATTCTGGGATGGCTTATTACATCCAGACGTGATGGAAGTATTAAAATATTATCAATACCCAAAACTGCAATTCCTGTTTGATGAGATCAAGAATGAACTCGGTCACGACATTAGTAAAAGCTATAATGAGATGACAGATGCCGAAAAGCAGACCTTCTTATATGGGTATTGGGAAAAGTCCTTTTATGATAAAGCAGGCAAGGCATCAAGAACATGGGAAGGATTCAATTTCATCATCGGGCGTTATATGTCCATATCAAAATCGATCATTAAAGAGCAGATGAAAGCATCAAAAGAGATGATTACCTGTCCAGTCTGTCAAGGAACTGTCCTACACCATCATAAAAAACTAACATTTGGTGACACAGATATTCGTGAGATCATTCAAAAGCCAATTGATCAAGTTATCGAAATAGTAGGGAAGCTGCCAGAGCTGGAAAAACTAAAAGCGATTGTGGGCGGCGATATCGCACTCACTGATGATGTCTCATTCCTTCCTCGGGAAACAAAAGCAGCGTTGAAAATGCTCGAACTGGAACTAGCTAGCTTCGTTGGCTATGAAGTGGTTTTACAAAACACCTTACCATTCTGGGACAGCATTAAAGGCAATATCGAAGCAATCAGCAGCAAAAATCAGATCACCATCTGTGACTTTGCCAATATTAACGAAACAAGAGAAACCATTATTGATAAATATTTCACCAATGGCAAATACAAAAAACTAACCTATGTCTATGAAGCATTTGGCTACAAAAAAATTGTTACCCAAATCAATAAAATTAAAGCAAGTCATAAATGCCCATTCTGTAATGGGAAGAAAGTCATTTCAGAAGATAACATCCATGACGGTGTGTATAAATTAACGATACCCTGTGTAAGTTGTCATGCCAGTGGCATCGATGGTGAAGGGCGTAAAGCAATCGTCGAGGGCATCGACGTGCAAACCTGGTTAACAGGGGAAGTAAAAGATGCCGTGGCTGAAAGTGAACATACCGAGGCCGTTGCCGATATTCGGATTTTCGCACGGATTCGTGAATTGAACAAACGAGATATGATGGCGGTTTATCAATATCTTGAGCATAATGATTAAAATATACTGGCATTATAGTTCTGCGGCGTAAATTCCGGGATTGGGTATAAAAGAATTTGAACAATCATTAAATATTAAGATCTTCAACTATCGGCGCTTTTCTGGAGTAACGAAAAAAGTCCAATTTCTCAATTTTAATACTGAGAAATTGGGCTTTTTAATAGTGTAATTTCCTTTACGTTGTAAATCCGCATTTTCCTGACACTACCCCATGCCCATCAAGCTAATATTTTGAAGTACCCCCAAAACGAAATTTTTATCTTTCTACAGTTATTTATGTGAATTCAGCTCAATTTTTTGTTTTGGAAAAAAATAATTATTTTTTTAACTTGATGGCGATGGGGCAGGGCACCCCTGCTCAATTTTCGTCCCCGCCTAGTTCCCTTCTTTCTTGATCGCATATTTCGCCAGCCTGCGCATGAATAATGACTGGGAAACGCCTAGTGCTTTTGCTGCATCACGGGTTGTTTTATAATGATGGAATGCATGTGTGATCATTCTTGTTTCGACTCTTTCCAAAACCTCATGTAAAGAATTTCCTTCATTTGGAGAGATGGGAATCTCTTGTTCAAAGGCTGAAACGACCAAGCGTTTTGGTAAATCATCAATGGAAATCACATCCCCTTTGGCCATAATGACAAGCTGCTCAACTATGTTTTCCAATTCACGTACATTCCCGGGCAAATGATAATTTTGCAGCATTTCAACCAATTTCGTGGAAAATGTTCGTTTATGGTTATGTAAGAAATTAAATCTCTCCAAATTATGTTGAAGGAGATAAAAGATGTCTTCCTTTCGCTCGCGAAGCGGGGGAACATGAATCGGTAAAATATGGAGTCGATAATATAAATCAGCCCGGAATTTCCCTTCTTTGACCATATTCTCCAAATTGCAATTAGTAGCGGTGATGATACGCACATCGGCTTTTACCATATCGGAAGCTCCAATGGGCATGTACGTTTTATTTTGTAGCAATTGAAGGAGTTTTGGTTGTAAATGAAGGGGGAGGTCGCCGATCTCGTCCAAGAAAAGGGTGCCATTCTCCGCAAGCTTGACAAGTCCAGCTTTTCCGTTTGCATTTGCTCCTGTAAACGCCCCTTTTTTGTAGCCGAATAGTTCGGATTCTAGAAGTGATTCCGGAATCGCCGCACAATTAAGATGGATAAACGGACGGTCTTTCTGTTCACTTAAATCATGAATACGTTCAGCTATAAGTGTTTTTCCAACGCCTGTCTCACCTGTAATGATAACGGTCGTTTTCACGCCTGCCACTTTTTCAATCGTTTCCTTGAGTATGTCATGGACCTTACTTTGTCCGATAAAAGAAGGGACTTCTTTGGTTCTTACAAGTTTTGTTTTGAGCTTTTGCAATTCGTGTAAATAAAACCGGAGAGTAGATTCCAATTCTTCAATTTTAATTTTGGAACTGTAATAGTCGAAATCCGGAATGTCATAACCAAATGCGATTGCATATTTTAGTTCACCATTCTCATCCAAAATAAGATGTCCTGCTGCCACTCCTTTTCCGTCTCCGACATCTTGGATAACGTTTACATTTTGTTTCTTATCCAACACCATTTTTGTCACAGACGGCTTGAAGACCCCCTCTTTTTCCAATTCAAAGACGCTTCTTCCGATTAACTCCCCTTTCTTTTTCCCAAACAGCTTGCAGCTCATATCGCTGACAAAAAGAGTCGTTCCGTTCTTATCGGTTATGTAAATAGGTTTATTCAGATAGTTCATGATTTTGCAGAAATATTCCGGTTCGATGGTCAATATATCTTGCTTCATTACTTATCTCTCCTTTAGATGGCGTATGGATCCAATTTTTTTGCATCGAAAATGATTCAAGGTCCATCATTACTTGAGCAAAGCTGATTCAAAAACGATTCATTTGAATCGAATTTATAAAAATTATACCCTAGTAATTCAGAAAATTCACACTAAAAACAACTCATTCCGGCCTTTTGTTCATTGTAAAAAGATCTTTTTCTTGGCATAAAACTTGCATTAACAAATTTGTACAAACGGTAAAGGAGGAAATAAGATGCATAAGAAAACAAGAAACAAGAAACAAGAAAATCATGCTAAGAAGTTATTCTTGCTGGGAATCTGAAAAAAACGGACAGTGGATAGACTTTAATAAAGTAAACATTGGAGTGGAGTAAAACAATTGTGAAGGGTTCGTCTAATACGGGGCTTTGATAATTGAGGCTACGCTCTTGCCATACGCAATTATTGGCAGTAGCTGAAGGCAAATCAATCTTGAGAGAGATAGCCAAATATAAATGGAAAGAGGGGAATAATCATGAGAATGACAAACCACGTACTAGCGTCTAATTATATTGACTCGAAGAAGTTGCCTTGGGTTCCTACTGGATTAGGTGGTATGGAAACAAAATTATGTAAGGTAAATCCCATAACAGGTCAATATATTGTGCTCACCAAAAGCCCTGGAGGTGACCAAAACGTACCTGCCCACCTTCATCATGGCACTGTTATTGTCTATACTATTCAAGGTAAATGGAAGTATGTTGAAGATGAATGGGTATCAGGACCAGGGGACGTGGTATTTGAACCATCTGGTTCACTGCATAGACCAGTGGCTATATCTCAAGATGAAGAGGTAATAACATTCACTATCATTGATGGTGCACTTGAATTCAAAGATGAAGACGGCAACACCTTATTTACTAGCAATTGGCAAACTACATTAGAGAAATATCACGAATATTGTGCGAAAAAAGGTATCGAACCGGTCGATGTAACAAGATTTTAATTCAATCCATTTTCATTACTTATGATACTAGAGTCTTCATCTCATGGGACAATCGCTTTAGAAGGGGTATTTCTCTCTAAATCAAAAAGAGCAAAGGTTGGTCTCCTTAAGTTCTCTATTCGGGAAGACTGATCATTTTATCTGCAAGATTTATATTAAATTTAAACCACACAACAATACAGATTTTTGAAGGCATAAATATCGTGCCTTCAAAAATCGTGACAAAATACAACCATGCATATGGATGAGAATACACTACTTTAGTCATTTGGTTAATAGGTTCCACCTGTAAATCTTCAAAATCTTTCAGAACAAGTGAAAGAACATAAGTAGGAGATGAAAAGGAGATTGAAAAAAATGAAATATACGAATATAACAGTTGCTGGTAGTGGTGTTTTAGGAAGTCAGATTGCCTATCAAACGGCGTTTAAGGGATTCAATGTAACCGTATACGACATTAATGAAGAAGCTTTAGAGCGTGCACAGGATAGAATTATAAATTTAACGCAGCGTTATCAAGAAGATTTAGGAGCTTCAGAGGAAGAAGTCAATTCAGCCTATAATCGCATTTCTTTTTTCTATGATTTATCAAAAGCAGTGTCCCATGCTGACCTATTGATTGAAGCCATTCCTGAAGTCGTTCAAATTAAAACTGATTTTTATAAGGAGTTAGGGAAAGTAGCACCTGAAAAAACTATTTTTGCGACAAACTCTTCTACATTATTACCAAGCCAATTTGCGGAAGCGACAGGCCGTCCAGAAAAATTTTTAGCTTTACATTTTGCAAATGAAATTCGGAAAAACAATACAGCAGAAATCATGAAACACCAGCAAACCGACATGAAAGTGTTTAATGAAGTGATTGAATTTGCAAAAGCGATTGGGATGGTGGCCATTCCTCTATATAAAGAACAACCAGGATATATTCTAAATACTTTATTAGGTCCGTTTTTGGCCGCTGCTACTTATTTGGTAATGAAAGGGATTTCTGATCCAGAAACAGTTGATAAGACTTGGATGGCAGCGACTGGGGCTCCGATAGGTCCGTTTGGCGCTTATGATGTTATTGGTTTTACGACTCCATACAATGCCCTTATTGAAAAAGCAAAGACTGGTGATAAAGAAACTGTTAAAGTTGCTAAGTGGTTAAAAACAGAGTTTATCGATAAAGGAAAACTTGGAAGAGAATCAGGAGAAGGATTCTACAAATATCCCCATCCTCATTACATGGAACCAGATTTTTTAAAAAATTAAATAGGAAAGTCATTTGTATACTGACTAGCCAGTCTTCTTGGATAGAATGATAAAATTTTTATAAGGAGAGATGGTTATGTTAACACAAGAAGAAAGAGAGCAACCATTGAATTTAGAATTAGAAAAACCAAGAATAAAAGAAATGTGGGCGTATGGCCTGGCTGCCTATGGTATTTTTTCTATCTGGACGCTAATTGGTACATTTTTAACATTTTACTACACAGAAATTGTTGGATTGACCGGGGTTGTAGTAGGAACACTCATGTTAGTCACGCGAATTTTTGATGGGGTAACCGATATAGGAATGGGCGTAATTGTTGATAAAACGAATTCAAAACATGGAAAAGCCCGTCCTTGGTTACTTTGGATGGCCTTTCCATTTGGGATTTCGACCGTATTTTTGTTTAGTGTTCCTGATATCGGGATGGAAGGAAAGATCATTTATGCCTATGTAACTTATATGTTGTTTGTAATTGCTTATACTGCTGTTTCCATCCCATATAAAACATTATTAGGACTGATGACTCAACACCAACATAGTCGTTCTTTATCAAACGTTTATTCATCCATTCTAACTCTAGCTGGAACACTCTTCGTAGTTATTTTAACCCAACCAATATCAAAAGCCATAGGTTGGCCAGCTCTTGTTTCCATTTATGCATTATTATCAATGGTTACCATCTATGGTACTTTCCGTTCAACAAAGGAAAGGGTAGGATCGACTACATCTCAAGAAGAAAAGGTATCGATATCAGCAGGAGTGAAATCATTATTTAAAAATAAGTATTGGGTTATTATCACCGCATATGGTTTTACTTACTATGCCATGCATGGAGTTATTATTGGTGTTGCTTTATATTATGCGACTTGGATTTTAAAGGATGGTGACCTTTTTCCACTCCTTGCCTTTTCTTTGATGGGACCAATGCTATTGGGTGTTTTCATAGTTGGTAGGTTAGTATCTAGATTAGGGAAGAGGAATACAGTTCTGATTGGTAATATTCTTTTAATTATTAGTTTGTTGGTTAAAATGATTAACCCATACGATCTAACAACATTTTTAATCGGTAATATCGTCACAGGTCTTGGTTTCGCGCCAACCTCTGCGTTATTATTCGCAATGACTAACGACACAGTTGAATACGGAGAATATAAATCGGGGCAAAGAACAATTGGTTTAGTAAACAGTGGTTTAAGTTTTGGAATAAAAGTCGGATCAGGACTTGGTCTTGCATTAATTGGTTGGTTATTGGGATATGGAGGATATGTTGGAGGGGCAAGTGTACAGACGTCATTAGCACTTCAAATGATAATAGCCCTAAACATATATGTTCCAATAGGATTAGCCATTATTACGATCCTGCTTCTGCTATTATTTAATCTTGATAAACAATATTCAACGATATTAGCGGAACTTCATAAAAGAAAATCCAAATCTTTATAAAGGGGTAAAGCCGCATGCCCATCAAGCTAAGTTAAAACATTACCTCTGAAAATGAAAATAAGCTATGCTTATCGTAAGAAGTTTACGAGAAAAGATGGTGTTTTTTTATGAATCCTATTATCTCTAGTGAACTGACACTTTTTGCACAAGAATTACAACGTTTTCTATCTCCTATAATCCTACAAGAAATCGCCAAACAAGTGGGTTTTGTACAGCGATCTAGTAAGTATCAAGCAGATGAACTCATCGCCCTTTGTGTTTGGCTCAGCCAAGAAGTCGCTAGTACATCACTTACGCAACTATGTAGTTGTTTGGAGGCTTCGACGGGTGTATTAATGAGCCAAGAGGGGCTCAATCAACGCTTTAATCCTGCAGCTGCCGCATTCCTCCGAGAAGTCTTTACCTCACTCCTAACAAAAAAACTCTGTTTAAATCAATCGCTTTCTTCACACATGATTTCTGCTTTCGAACGTATTCGGATTTTAGATGCAACTGTGTTTCAGCTACCTGATCATTTTGCCACTGATTATCAAGGCTCTGGAGGGAGTAGTAATACTGCAGGAGTGAAAATCCAATTGGAATACGATTTACTGAGTGGACAATTTTTAAACGTGCAACTTGGACCAGGAAAGAATAATGATAAAACATACGGTACTATCTGCCTTGAAACTGTAGAGGCAGGTGATTTATGTTTGCGTGATCTTGGTTACTTCGATTTAGGAGACTTACAAACCATTCATGATAAAGAGGCTTATTATATCTCGCGGTTGAAGCTAAATACCCGCATCTATATCAAGAATCCTGAGCCAGAATTCTTCAACAATGGCACGTTAAAAAAGCAGACAGAATACACCCAGCTTGATATGGTACAAATAATGTCTGGTCTAACTCCCGGTAAAACGATGGACATTCCAGAGGCATACATAGGACAAAATCAGAAGCTTCCAGCACGTGTCATTATCCATCGTTTAACCGACGATCAAACGCAAACACGCCTTAAAAACCAAACGATACGAGAAAAGAAGAAAGGCGTTGTTATGAAGGAGAAAAGTAAGCACTTGATGGGCATGAATGTCTATATCACGAATACATCGCCAGAAGAAGTTCCCACTAATTATGTCCACTCCCTCTACTCCCTGCGGTGGCAAATTGAGATTTTATTTAAAACATGGAAGTCATTCTTTGAAATCGATGAGTGCAAAACAATTAAAAAGGAACGCCTTGAGTGCCATTTATATGGCCAGCTCATCAGCATTCTCTTCTGTTCTTCTACCATGTTTCAAATGCGACAGTTACTTCTAGAGAAGAAAAAGAAGGAATTGAGTGAATACAAAGCGATTTACATGATTAAAGATTACTTTCCGTTACTGTTTCAAGCGATAGCAGTTGGTACAGAAAAACTTTTGAAAATTTTGCATCGCCTTTATCAGTTGCTCAAAAAGAACGGTCGTAAATGTCATCGGTATAAGAAGATGACTGTCTTTGATATTCTTGGGGTTGTGTATGAAACGGCGGTGAAGGATAGACAAGCTGCATAGCAAAAAATTGCATTTTAATAGGTTTCTTTGCCATGCCTACCTTTCCATTTCTGTCTAATTTTGAAACAAGGAACATTTATATCTAGTAATTTCCGTTCTTAGCTTGATGGGCATGGGTCCTACCACATGCCCATCAAGCTAGTAAAAACAATACCTTCAATAACGAAAAAACGCTATGCTTATCGTAAGAAGTTTACGAGAAAGGATGGTTTTTTTATGAATCCTATCACCTATAGTGAACTGACACTTTTTGCGAAAGAATTACAACGCTTTCTATCTCCATTAGTCCTACAAGAAACTGCCAAACAGTTGGGCTTTGTACAGCGATCTAGTAAGTATCATGCAGCTGAACTCATCGCCCTTTGCGTTTGGCTCAGCCAAGAAGTCGCTAGTACATCACTTACACAATTATGTAGTCGTTTAGAGGCTTCGACGGTTGTACTAATGAGCCCAGAAGGGCTGAATCTACGCTTTAATCCAGCAGTTGTCACATTCCTTCGAGAAGTCTTTACTTCGCTGTTAACACAAAAACTCTGTTTAAATCAATCACTTTCTTCAGACATGATTTCTACTTTCAAACGTATTCGGATTTTAGATGCGACTGTATTTCAGCTACCTGATTCCTTTGCTACAAATTATCAAGGCTCTGGAGGGAGTAGTAATACTGCAGGGGTGAAAATCAAATTGGAATACAATTTATTAAGTGGCCAATTTTTAAACGTAAAACAGGACCTGGAAAGAACAATGATAAAACATGCGATACAATTTGCCTTGAAACTGTTGAGAAAGGCGATTTATGCTTACGTGATCTTGGCTACTTTGATTTAGGAGACTTACAAGCCATTCATGATAAAGATGCTTACTATATCTCGAGATTAAAGCTTAATACACGTATTTATATCAAGAACCCTAAGCCGGAATTCTTCAACAATGGCACGATAAAAAAGCAAACAGAATACATCAAGCTTGATATGGCACAAATAATGTCCGGTCTAACTTCAGGTGAAACGATGGAATCCCCGAAGCATACATTGGCCAAAATCAGAAGCTTCCAGCACGTGTTATTATCCATCGTTTAACCGATGATCAAACGCAAACACGCCTTATAAACCAAGTAATACGAGAAAAGAAGAAAGGCATTGTCATGAAGGAGAAAAGTAAGCACTTGATGGGGATGAATGTCTATTTCACGAATTCATCGCCAGAAGAAGTTCCCACTGATTATGTCGATTCCCTCTATTCCCTGCGTTGGCAGATTAAGAGTTTATTTAAAACATGGAAGTCATTCTAAATAACAAACTAAATCGCACCCGAAATGGCAATGTGACAATAACCATTGTCACATTATTAAAAGCAATGCTGATTGTAATCTTATTTTAGGAGTCCCGCCACATTGTCATCAATCTAGTATTTTGAAGTGTCCCCAAAACAAAAATTTTCTTATTTTACAGTTATTTATAAGAATTCAGCTCATTTTTTTCGTTTTGAGGAACAACCAATTTCTTAACTTGATGGTGATGTGACGCTACAACTATAAAATCTTAAATTAAGACAAGTGATATTTCAAAAATAACCTCGTCAGAATATAAGATAAACCCATACTTTAGCAGTTAAGCATCCATAATCAATAATCAAAAAAATAATTCCACTTGTTAATAATAGATTTTTAAAAGGGAATTCATTATTTTTGTTGAACATGAATATTGTAGGCCATTTTAACGGTTTGATAATTTTTTATTGTAATCGATCACATCGGGGTAATTGACATATTTATCTAGTTCATGGTAATGGATTGTATCAACAAAATCATTAGCGAATGGAGGTTAACCCATGGTTAGCTCGATGGCGATCAATATGGATGACTCACGTTCCTTCCTCACTGAAAAACACTTATTATTTAAACAATCAATTCGTGAATTTCTTAACAAGGAGGCTGTCCCCTATTATGATCAGTGGGAAAAAGAGGGGGGATACCTCGCTCATTTTGGAAAAAGATTGGGGATAACGGTTTTTTATGTCCATGGCTTGATGTGGAATTCGGTGGGGCAGGAGTAGATTTTGGATATTCAGTTGTACTGGCAGAGGAACTGGAAACGGTTGGATCATCCTTAGGAGGAATATCAATTCACTCTGATATTGTGGCCCCTTATATTGCTTCATTCGGCACAATAGATCAAAAACATAGATATTTACCCAAGTTCATTACAGGAGAAATGATTTCTGCCTTTGCAGTAACAGAGGCAGGGCTGGGTACGGAATTAGCGAATATTCTAACCACAGCCATCAAGAAAGATGGATATTATATTGTCAATGGAGCCAAATCGTTTATTACAAATGGCTTTAAAGCTGACTTCTTTATAGTAGCATGCAAAACTGATCTAGATGCTGTTCCTTCCCATGACGGAATCAGTTTGTTGCTCATTGATAAAGATACTCCAGGGTTTTCACGAGGAAGAAAACTTGAAAAAGAAGGCCAGGAAAGTTCAGAAACAGCCGAACTATTTTTTGATGATGTATCTGTTCCTGTTAGGAACCTCCTTGGGGAGGAAGGTAAAGGTCTTTCATATATAATGCAAAAACTGCAGCAGGAAAGGCTTATGTGTGCGATTGGGTCTTTAATGGCAGCTAAAGACATGCTCGACTTAACTGTGAATTTTATTAAAGAACGAAAAGCATTTGGTAAGAAAATAAGTGAATTTAAAAATGCACAGTTTACTATCGTTGAAATAGCGACCGATATTCAGATGGGAAGAACGTTTGTTGATGGTCTGATCTGTAAACATATGAAAGGGGAGAAGATCATAACGGAAGTATCGATGGCTAAATATTGGATCACGGAGATGTCTAAGCGAATATCTGAAAAGTGCATGCAGTTACATGATGGATACGGAAATATGGGTGACTATAAAATTGCCCGGCGTCATCGGGACATTCCTGTGACAACATTCTATACAGGGTCAGATGAAAACCTGAAAAACCTTATTGCTAGAAATATTGGGTTTTAATTCATTTTTAATAACTTAAATCTATTAACTACCTTAAAACGAGGTAGTTTTTTTCTATTTATTCAATATAATTACAATGCACCAGTTTTTTTTGTTAAAATGGTTTATGCAGTTTATTTTTGGGTATAAGAGACTGTGCATATAAAAAAGTAACATATTTGTAAAATTTGTAATTGCATGCGAATGATGGAGGTGCTTTATTGTGTTAAAAATTGAAAATGTATCGAAAATCTATAAGGGAGGAAAGAAAGCTGTAAAGAATATATCATTGGATATAAAAAAAGGAGAGTTCATTTGCTTCATTGGTCCAAGTGGATGTGGTAAAACAACGACAATGAAAATGATTAACCGCCTAATCGAACCATCTGAAGGTAAAATACTTATTAATGGGGAAAATATAATGGATAAAGATCCAGTCGAGTTAAGAAGACAGATCGGTTACGTAATCCAGCAAATCGGACTTTTCCCTCACATGACGATTCTTGAAAATATCACCCTCGTTCCAAAACTTCTTAAGTGGAATGACCAGGAGAAAAAAGAACGTGCACTGGAATTGCTTCAGCTTGTCGATATGGGACCCGAGTATTTAGAAAGGTATCCATACGAATTGAGCGGCGGGCAGCAACAAAGGATAGGCGTTCTCAGAGCTCTTGCTTCAAATCCCCCACTCATTTTAATGGATGAACCTTTTGGAGCACTAGATCCAATTACACGCGATGCCCTTCAGGAGGAATTTAAAAATCTGCAGCGCACCCTTGATAAAACAATCGTTTTTGTTACCCATGATATGGATGAAGCCATTAAGCTAGCCGACAGGATCGTCATCTTAAAGGCTGGTGAAATCGTCCAAGTGGGAACACCGGATGAAATCCTCAGATACCCAGCCAATGAGTTCGTGGAAGAATTCATCGGTAAAGATCGATTGCTTCAAACAAGACCTAATGTTGAGTTGGTAGAACAAATCATGAGCCGTAATCCCATATCCATTACTGAGGAAAAATCCCTTACGGATGCTATTACGATAATGCGCAAGAAAAGGGTCGATTCTTTACTTGTGGTCGATGAGCAAAATGTTTTGAAAGGGTACGTAGATATTGAAACGATCAGTGAATACCGAAAAAAAGCAAAATTTATCAGCGAAGTCATCAATACCGAAGTCTATTCAGTGAAGCAGGATTCTTTAATCCGTGATTCCGTTCAGAAGATATTAAAACGGGGATTCAAATATGTGCCTGTTGTTGACCAGAATAAACATTTGGTCGGAATTGTCACTAGGGCGACATTGGTAGACATCGTATATGACAGTATATGGGGAGAGGAAGAAAATCAAGTGGCAGAAATGGCAGAAATGTTTTAGGAGGTGTATGTGATGGCAACATTGCTCGATTTTTTACAAACGAACTGGCAAGAATTTATTTATAAGGCATGGGAGCACTTATATATATCCATGATCGCTGTTTTCCTTGGAATAATAGTCGCCGTACCACTAGGCATTTTGTTGACCCGAATGAAAAGGAGCGCATCCATAATAATCGGAATTGCAAACATTATGCAGACATTGCCGAGCCTGGCAGTCCTAGCCTTTTTCATTCCTTTCCTCGGCGTAGGGAAAACACCCGCAATTATTGCGTTATTTTTCTATTCTGTTTTACCTATACTTAGGAATACATACACAGGTATTAAAGGCGTAAATGAAAATCTGCTGGAATCCGGTCGCGGCATCGGGATGACAAGCTGGGAGAGGATTCGTCTGGTTGAATTCCCGCTTGCACTTTCCGTCATTATGGCTGGTATCCGTACAGCTTCCGTTTATTTAATTGGTTGGGCAACCTTAGCTTCCTTTATTGGAGGAGGAGGTCTTGGAGATTACATTTTTATCGGATTGAATTTATACCAAACAGAATATATCGTCGCAGGTGCAGTTCCTGTAATTATTATGGCTATCCTGGTGGATTATGTATTCTCGATCATTGAACGAAAAGTCGTACCAAAAGGATTAAAAGGTATGAAGGAAGTTGCTTGAGGAGGAATACCATGTATAAAAAAATGAGACGTACAATTTTCATGACCCTTTTAGTTTGTTCATTATTCATTAGTGGCTGTTCTTTACCTGGATTGGGGTCATCTTCTGAAACTACTGTAAAGATCGGTGCCCAAAGTATGACCGAATCCGAGATTTTGGCGAACATGATTGCTCAACTCCTTGAAAGGAATACGGAAGTTGATACGAAAATCATTAAAAATCTAGGTTCCAATTTCGTTCAGCAAAAAGCGATGGAGAGCGGTGATATAGATATAGCCGCAACTCGATATACAGGGACGGATTTAACGAGTGTCCTGGGACAGGAAATTGAAAAGGATCCAGTAAAGGCAATGGAAGTTGTTCAAAGGGAATTCAAAGAACAATATGGTTTCAAATTTTTTGATTCATACGGATTCGATAACACCTATGCCTTTACGATTTCAAATGAATTGGCAGAGGAAAAGGGGTATCAGAAAATATCGGATTTGGAAAAGGATGCAGATAATTTAAGGTTAGGTGTAGACAGTGCTTGGCTGAAAAGAAAAGGCGATGGTTATAAAGGGTTCGTCGATACATATGGATTGGAATTTGGGGAAACTTATCCGATGCAGATTGGCTTGGTATACGATGCAGTCAAAAATGGTCAGATGGATATTGTCCTTGCATACTCCTCAGATGGACGGATTAAGGTTAATGATTTGAAGCTTTTGGAAGATGATAAACAATATTTCCCTCCATATGACTGTTCACCGGTCGTTACCGAAGAATTATTGGAACGATATCCTGAAATTGAAGAAGAGCTTAACAAGTTAATTGGTGAAATCACTACTGAAACCATGCAGGAACTGAACTATGAAGTGGATGGGAACTTGAAGGAACCATCGGTCGTAGCATCGGAATTCCTTAAAGCACATAAATACTTTGAATAAATGGGAGGTGCACACTAATGGAAACCTTGCAACAGCTGGGAACTTATTATTCCCAAAATTGGATGTATGTACTTACTGAGTTTTATCGCCACTTTTTAATGTCCGCTTATGGAGTTTTATTTGCTGCAATTGTAGCCATCCCGATGGGGATTTTCATCGCAAAACATAAGAAATTGAGTAATTGGGTATTTTCCATAACTAATGTTATACAAACCACACCAGCATTGGCTATGCTTGCTCTCCTTATGTTAGTGATGGGGTTAGGAACAAATACAGTTATCTTATCATTGTTTTTATATTCCTTACTGCCAATCCTGAGGAACACTTATGTCGGAATTACAAGTATCGATCATGCTTATTTAGAATCGGGCAAGGCAATGGGGATGACGAAGCTCCAGTTACTAAGAATGGTCGAACTGCCATTATCTCTGTCTGTCATCATGGCTGGCTTACGTACAGCGCTTGTCGTTGCAATTGGAGTAACCGCGGTCGGTACATTCGTAGGCGCAGGCGGACTGGGGGATATCATTGTCAGGGGAACGAATGCTTCAAATGGAACTGCCATTATACTTGCAGGAGCAATCCCGACGGCATTGATGGCCATTCTCTCAGATCTTTTACTCGGATGGCTAGAACGAATTCTTTCACCGATAAAAAAGAAAAAAATTCATGCTGCCTAAAACAAATCAGGACAAAGAAAGAGCCATTGCATGTTATTGCAATGGCTCTTTCTTAGGTTTCTTAGCCAGAACATAACCATTGCCGATTAAAAGGTGCAAGCAGAGACTGACCGGCTTAGTTTTTTATTTCAGAAAAAGGGTAACTATAAGGATAGTTGTAAAAAAATATAAGGGGAATCAATCATGAAACTTACACCAGAGCAGCGGATTGAACTTCACGGCTTTAATAATCTTACGAAATCTCTAAGTTTTAATATGTATGATATTTGCTACACAAAAACCAGGGAAGAGAGAGAGGCCTACCTGGATTATATCGATGAACAATATAATGCAGAAAGGCTTTCGAAAATCTTGCACAACGTTTCTGATTTAATAGGTGCACACGTTTTAAATACGGCCAAACAGGATTATGTCCCTCAAGGCGCCAGTGTAACCATTCTTGTTTCAGAAGGTCCTGTTGTCGAAGTACCTACTGGAACTTATGAGGAATCACCAGGGCCTTTACCCGATAATTTGGTCATGCAACTGGATAAGAGCCATATCACCGTTCATACATACCCTGAATTCCATCCAAATGAAGGCATTAGCACATTCAGGGCCGATATCGATGTCTCTACTTGTGGAGAAATATCACCGCTTAAAGCCCTTAATTATCTGATACATTCCTTCGATACCGATATTATCACGATTGATTACCGTGTAAGAGGGTTTACGAGAGATAAAGATGGACGAAAATTGTTCATTGATCACGATATTAATTCCATTCAAAACTATATTCCTGATGAAGTAAAGGGTTTATATGACATGATTGATGTGAATGTATACCAGGAAAATATATTCCATACAAAATGTAAGCTGAAAAGATTCGATATTAATAATTACTTATTCGGTTATACAGAGGAAAAGCTGAATACAGAAGAAAGGCAGGTAATAATAGAAAGGCTTCAAACGGAGATGGACGAAATTTTTTATGGTGCCAATGTTCCCCATCCAAAAGAGAAAAATCGCGTCTAAAGAATGCTTGAATGTAGACAAACTCGCTATAATGGAGTTTGTCTACATTTTTTTAGTATTATTATTCCTACACTCCACGTAGCATTAAAACGAAGCTGGAATTTTTCAATTCCTCTCGGTTTTGGAGGTTTGGACTTCGCCGTTTCATTTCACTTCACTCTGCATGAAGGTTCGGATTGCCAACAGTATTGGAGGATTTGTACGTTAAAGATTTCATTCCACTGCTGGCACTTGCTTATCCAGAGGCGGTCCAGGATCTTTCTCGGCGTCTATCCTATGCAGGAGTTTATGCCTTTCGTTCCTGACAACTTAGTATTTCTGGTAGTATTACATTGAGATATAGCGAATGGTGATTAATGATTAACAGTGGATATACAGACGCTTGGCAGAAATTAAAGAAGCATGCGATAAATAGTGTTGCTGCAATATATTCGCAACACTATTTGCGTTGATTTAATTTTTGGAAATCTTTGCTTTTGAAACAAATGCAAGGATTTGTAGAGTAATAGAAATAATGAAAAAAAGCTGCATTGAAGGGAAGGTATTTTGAAAAGTTGGCTATTTTTAAAATTGTATATTTAACTTTTAATTTAATCTATAGGAGCAATTGTTTTATGGATTGTTTTGATCGCTATAAAGATAAAGAAGTAGAGGTTCTTACAGTGCATCGTATCAGTACAATAATTTTAATTTTTAATATTTTAAATATCGTGTTAGGGCTAATTAATGCGTTTGTTTCATTTGCGGACTATAATTAAATATTCGCTTTTTAAGTAAATGAAATCAAAAATAGAAGTAAAAATTACTTCTTTTAGGATAGAGGCTGGAACAGGTCATGCAACGTGAAGAAAATTAATGTAAAAAATCCGGATTCCAATGTGGAATCCGGCTCGGATTGTAGACAAGCTCAATGAGTTTGTTAAAAGCCGAAGTACCCATTCAAGGGATGCTTGTTTAGTTCCTGTTAATTCAAATGAAAAAGGTGAACTAATGCGAATCCGAGGACCGATAATAAAATGGAGCCTATCAGGCCGGCCGCGAATGGTTTCCCGCCATATCTTTTAAAGGTCAAAAGGTCTATGTTCAAGCCAAGCCCTGCCATCGACATGGCCATGAGGATATAGGAAAGCATAACAAGTTTATCGGCTATAAGGTCAGGAACTACACCTGTAGAATAGAGGGAACTCATTAATAGAAATCCCAAAATAAACCACGGTACCTGAATGGACTTCCAGGAAAATCTCTTTCCCTTATCTGTTGATCGCTCTTTCCAATTCATGATGAATCCAATTAAAAGGGCAACGGGAATGAGCAGGGCCACCCTAGTCAATTTGACCATGACTGCCAAGTCGACTGCCTCATTTCCCCCTGGTGCTGCAGCAGCGATGACGTGAGCAATTTCATGTAGTGTCGCACCCGAAAATATACCGTAACCTGGATCTGATAACCCCAATAAGGGGTAAAGGATCGTGTAACCGAAAGTGAAGGTTGTACCTAAAACAGCAACCGTCGCTACAGCGATTGCTGTATCTTTTTCTTTTGCTTTAACTTGTGTGGAAATTGCCAGGACGGCAGCAGCTCCACAAATTCCTGTACCACAAGCTGTTAGTAAACTTAGCTTTTTCTCAACTTTAAATAGACGGGCCAATCCATAAACTACCAATATAGCAAATACTAAACTAATGGCTCCAACAGCAAACGTTTTCGGGCCGGCATTAAAAATATCCTTCAGGTTCAAGCGCATCCCCAATAAGATAATGCCCATTCTCAAAAGGACTTTACTTGAATAATTTGTCCCAGCGACGGCGTAAGCGGGTACGCCAATAATTGATTTCCAGACAACACCAATCAATATCGCAATGACTAGCTGTCCCATTATATGAAGGAATGGAAGTTCTGCTAAGTATTTAGCTGCAATGGCAATTAGCAAAGTTAAAGCTATTCCTTTTGTAAAGCCAAGTTTTCTAGTTTCAACCTTTGTTCGTTCCAATGTGATCACTCCATCTTTGTTGATGCCTTTACTTTAAAGCTTAATTAAAAATAAGTGAAATATATTTTTGCTATTTCAATGATTACTTCTACTTATGATAAAATAAAATGCATAGGTAAATAAGGAGGTAACCATGGATCCTTTAAAAGTATTCGTAACCGTGATAGAACAGAAAAACTTTTCTAGAGCTGGGGATATTCTAAACCTGTCACAGCCAGGAGTCAGTCTCCATATAAGGAATCTGGAAAATGAGTTAGGAACAAAATTAATTTATCGTTCTCCCAAACAAGTTCAAATAACAGAGCCTGGAAAAATTTTATATAGACATGCAAAGCAAATGCTTAATCATTATGAGACAGCAAAAAGAGAAATAAATGATTTTAATAACGTGGTTAGCGGGACGATGAAAATAGGTGCAAGTTTCACCATAGGGGAATACTACCTTCCAAAAGTTTTGGCGGAATATTCTGCTCAATATCCGATGGTGGACATTCAAATCATCATATCGAATTCTAATGAAGTCATTCAAGGAATACGCTCGAATAAGCTTGATATAGGTTTAATTGAAGGGGAAACGGAATATAGGGATATAGATGTCTGCCCCTTCATGAATGATGAGATGATTGTCGTCGTCCCCCCCGTTCATCCACTTTCACAGATGGATATCATAGAGGGTACATTGCTCCAAAACCAAACATGGGTACTTAGGGAGCAAGGATCGGGGACCCGTACATATTCGGATAAACTTCTGAGCGGTCTGGAACTAACCATAAAGAAAAGCTTTATTTTCACCAGTATCCAAGGAGTGAAAGAAGCGGTGATGGCTGGACTTGGCATTGCCTTGTTATCCCGTTTGACTGTACAAAAAGAATTGAAATCCAATGAATTGAAAACTTTCCATTTGAAAAATGAACCTATTATAAGACCTTTTTCAATCGTGAAAAAGTTAGACTTTGAAGCATCAAAAGCCATGGATCTATTTTTAAGGAAGGTAGAAGACTTTGCGATAAAGGGTCATCCTAAATAAACCTTAAACTTTTAGCCCATCCTTTACATTCCACGAATGAAGAGGATGGGTTTTTATTGAATGACGAAATTTTTTTGATTTTAATGAAAACGTCGAAAGTATTTTGGCATATGTCAATCAATAAACAATTTTTACGTATTTTCACATAATTACAAACATATAAATTAAATAGGTAGTCTCCAGGAACTTCTCAGTCCCTGTAGGACTTTTCCTGCATTTATTAATCTTAAAAGGAGCAACCACATTGGCTATAGAGCAGAAAGATAAGCGGATTTCTGTTTTCGACAGAATTATAGGGTTCATGCCAAAATTATATGTGATTGGAACTATTTTAATTTTTGTTTATACGCTTGTTGCGATGTCTCATTTAGGTATCCAAACATGGAATAAGCCACAGGAAGCTGTTGATCCGGTAATTACACAGAATCCCCCTATTTCTGAGGGCTTTGAAAATACATTGATTACATTAATCATCGAGCCGATAGTAACGTCAGAATTTTATCAAATTATCTTTAACACGTTATTTCTTTACCTTGTCTGGATACTGCTTTTCCTATTAGCACCGATTGCTTTTTACCGTTTAAAGCACTTTAAGTTTTTTAATATCGAAATTGAAATTGAAAAACAAGATGCAGCTGTATATGAGGTATTCAGCGTGAGCAGTTCGAAAATGAAATTTGCTGCGTATTTAACATCTGAGGAATATCAATTGGAAATATCAGAGGAAATTGCCAACAGCAAGGACTTTAAAACCCCCTTAATCTATACATTGGACAGTGCTATGGACTTTTATTCCAATCAGTTAGGACTTTCCTTTACCTATGATATCTATAGCTTGAACCAGTTCAAGAAAGCGAAGCTGCCTAAATCCATCAAATCGATGCTTGATAAGTCCATCCAAACCGGTGATCCGTGCATAACGAATAAAAGCAATAGTGATAGTGAATATTACAAGAATTTTCTTCTCCATTATTTTGAAAACATGGACGGGAAATTTGTCACTGTCTTAAATAGTTATCAAACTGAATTCGATACATTTGATAAATCACTACTTAAGATTCTGCAAAATGTCATATATGATTACTATTTGCAGTATAACTATATTTATGGCGAGAGCGAGAAAAATGTAGGCGCTTCCAATAAAAAATAAAAAAACCACCCTACAAGTGGTTATTTTTTTTGGAAAGGTGATTGTTAATAATATTTTGTACAATTACATTATTTCCAATGAGCTCAGACGATTTATTTACGTTCTGTTCCCGAAAATCCATGTTCTTTATTTTCTTAGACTTTTTCCCTTTTTTAAAATTATCGAAGGCATTTAAAAAAGCTATCTGAATCACTCCCCTTATAGATTAGTATATTCATATTATGGATAAAATTTCACGGAAAACCTTAATTTAAAGAAAAATATTTTGCGGACTTAGGATGAAAATTTCCTTAAACAATGCAACTATAGACATTATTGAAGAAATGATTTCAATTCAGGAAAAAAGTAAATAAAAGCAATCTAAAAATAAACGAGCCCTATGAAACTTAAGAAGCATAAGTTTTTTTTATGTTGTAAATAATGACTACTCCTGTTTTTTTTAAAAGAATTAAAGAAATCTCACCAAAATTATTGTATAGTTAGTATGTAGGGATTCGAACAAACATTCGTTTCTCGGGAACTAAATTACTTCTTAGATGGACAGGAGAGAGACAGTGAACGGAACAGCACACATGGCAATAGGGGCAACAGTTGGATTTTTAACGGCAAACACACTTCAAACAGATCCAACCACCACTTTATTCTTGGTTGGCATCGGGGGGATTTCAGGCCTTATGCCCGATATGGATATTGATGGGAAGTTAAGTAATAGGATTACCTTCTCACATAAGTTTATCCGAACGCTAGCACAAACGATTGGGATTTTAATGATCATTTATAGTGTTTTGGAGGGCATTGAAACGGAAAAGTGGCTGGGTGTGGGGGCAGGAATCGGAATCATCATTATTTCATCATTCATTACACAAAGGCATATGCTGACACTTACCGGATTAGCGGTTTTAGGCGGGGGATTATCTTTGCAGGAAAACTGGTTGTGGCTGTTAGGCGCCTATATTATCCTAGCATCCTTTACACCACATAGAAGTTACACTCATTCGATTACCGGGATCGCTTTCTTTTGCATTATTGCCTTTCAATTCGAAGCATCCATTGGGATTGACGGAATTTTCACTACTTGTATATTAGGATACATAAGTCATTTAATTGCAGATATGAAATTTTTACCTTTTAATAAACGTGGGGTAAAGTTATTTCTTCCATTTTCAACAAAAGAATTTTGACAGTGGTTTTCTAGTACCACTGTCTTTTTTTATAAGAATGCTAAACTATTAAAAAGGTTAATCATTCGTGAAAGATTGCATGAAACTTCGCTAAGAGTGAATGTTGGATTCCTGATTCGACTTATTTTTATCTTTTATATGGTCATTCTTCCTATATCTACTAAATGTAACAATATTGTAAAGATCCTTTGATGCGAATGTTATACCTATTCAAGTATATTAGGTTTAGCAAATCACCTCAGGGGGGATTTAATTGTTTAAGAAAATTGTCGTAGGATTTTCATTGGCTATTATGCTTGGAACAGTATCCTTTGCTGAGGACCAAGTGGAAGCTGCTTCATATCATACAAAAGCGATTAAAGTGGCAAAAAGTGAATTAGGTACAAAATATAAAACGGGTGGTATTTCTACATCGGGGTTTGATTGCTCCGGCTTAGTAAAATATTCATATCAAAAGGCTGGTAAGAATTTACCTAGGACTGCCGCGGATATATATATAAGGAAAGACAGTTAAAAACCTACAAAAAGGTGATTTAATGTTTTTTGCTCCAAATAAAGCGGAAAACCTACACATGTAGCTATATACATAGGAGACAATGAATTCATTCACTCTTCATCATCTAAAGGAGTGTCATACGCTAAAACCAATAATAGTTATTGGAAGCCAAAGTATATTGGTGCCAAACGTATATAATAGAAGAAAATCAACTTTTTATAAAATACCAAGAGACTTAATGAAGTCTCTTGTAAACAAAAAGGTTTCGGAATGTTCTCATTCCGAAACCTTTTTGTTTTTTTATTGGATTTGAAGCCGTAATAGAGAATAGTTGACCTTTACGAGGTCATTATTTAGGTCTTTTCAATCATTCGTTTACTTCTCAATAAATTCAAGAAAAACATGATCATCAGCTATTAACTCAAGATTATTGGGTATTCGTAAATAAACGCCTTGGTCGGTACTGAAAGATGGATTTATGATCGATTCACCTGTAAATTGTCGTATTGGAAAATCAGCTTTAGTTATTATAAGATTAATATCTTGTTGTTGAGGAAGATTAATGGTAAGGGTATCATCCATTAACTCGAGATGATAAGGCTTCAATATGCTAGAAAAATCGTAACCGTCTATTATTAATCCATTGCCAAAAATGAAAGCTTCAATCGTGTCATCGTTATTTGTTTTTCTTTCTACAAAAATCTGTGAACCGTCATCGTTGCTAGACTCGACCTTTATTGTTTGATTTTCGTGATTACTAAAGTTACTTTCTTTCATTAAATACTTAGCATCAATCTGGTCGATCTCTCCCTTATTAAGTTTCGAATATAAATCACTTAATTCTCGGTCTGTATCCACCACTTTTTCCATTCCTTTCTGACTCATCGGACCATCAATGATGAAAGGGACAAAAGCCGTGCTTAGAAGTAGTACGCCTATATAGATGAAGAGAAGCCAGTGAGTTACTTTGGGAGTGGCAAATTTTCCGGCAAACCTAACCATAAAAATGAAAACACCAAATATAAGAATCAGAATGACTATCGGCAATATTGCTGTCATAACGTTCATCGTCTTACCTCCATTCGATTCAAGATGCTTATAGCAGCTGAAAAAAATACAGCAACCGTTACAATCACTTTGATAATAAATAGAGAAAGCGTCGATTCCATCGTATAAAATGTAAATACATTTACGAGAAAAGGCTCTTTTTGCATTGAGGCCTCAAGAAATAGTGTTCCAAAAAACAAAACAGAAATAAGAATGATAAACAATTTACTTACTTGGACTAGTGTCCCAATAAAGTAGCCAATGGAGGTAACAAAGAAAACATAAAAAATTGTTACACCTATACCCATAACAAGTTCTTGTAGTCCAGCATGAATGCTATAAATCTGCTCATCAAGCAAAATATAAGCTAAGACTTTCAACAAATCCCCAGCCAGAATGGCAGTGATACTCCCAACGATACTTGCCGTTAATAAAAAGAGAATATTCGATAGACTACTACTAAGGCGATTGGTTACGAAAGTAAAATCATGATTTCTATATGGTTTCGTAGTTATTGTAATCGCTGTAACGAAAGCCCATATCATTGTGAAACCAATGACTAAATCTGCAGAATAGTATTTTATATTAACATTAATGTTGCTTCCTCCCATTCCAACTGAGCCAACACCACCAATTGAAAAGAGAAGCGCTAATAACTGGATTCCTATGAGTGAACTAAAAGCATCTATATTTGCTTTTAGCTTAAAAAAGTATTGTTTTTTTACTGTTTCCTTCAAATTAACTTTTGTTAAAGACATCATCAATTCCTCCTTTCGTTTCACTGGTTAAGTAAACACATAAATCACTTGGTTTAACGGCTAAGATTTCCACTCCTACAATGCGAGCTTTTTTAAGTAAGGACTCAGAAAAATCATTTTTTACAACTGCATACATCGTATTCACACCTAAGTATTCCTTAAAAAGGATTTCCTTTCCATTCGTTAAATTAAGTACTTCTTCCGTTGTTCCTTTTAATCCGATTGCCCATTCCTTTAACTCAGAGATTGACATTCGGAAATGTTTCTTCCCATCTTTAATGAGTAACACATCTTCCAGTAAATCCTCAATTTCATCCAAGTGATGGCTAGATAGAATAATAGTACGGGGATAAGCGATATAATCCTTAAGCATTGCTCGATAAAAGTCCTTTCTTACTGCCGCATCCATTCCTGTAGTGGGTTCATCAAAAATTGTTAATGGACAACGGGATGCTAAGCCGATAACCATATTAAAGGTACTTGTTTTTCCTTTCGAAAGCCGATTGTGATAAGATTTTGGATCAAAAGAAAAATAGTCAAGCAAGCGCTTAGCTAATTTACTATCCCAATTTGGATAGAAGTTCCCCGCCACTGTTAATATTTCACCAAGTGGTATGGCTGATGGAAAACTCATTTGATCGTCCACAAAGATGGAGTTTATAGAGACGTTCAGGCTGTTATATGGTCTTTCAGAAAAAACCTTGACCTGCCCTGACGTTTCTTTGATGAACCCCGCAATAATTTTAAGCAAGGTCGTTTTTCCAACTCCATTTCGACCGATTAATCCCGTTATTTTATTTTCTTCAATTGAAAAAGAGAGCTCATCTAAAATATTTTTCCTTAAATAAGTTTTCGTTAAATCCGTACATTCAATCACCCTCATTGTTCAGCCTCCTGATTATTTGCCACTTTTATCATTTTGATTAATTCTACTTCACTTATTTGTAACCGATTAGCTTCTAAAACCAACTCCCGTACTAATCGCTTCAATGTTTGGTTTTTTCGTTTATAGATGATGATTTCCTTTGCATCACCAGCGACAAACATACCAAGTCCTCGCTTTTTATACAGGATATTTTCGTCCACCAGAAGATTGAGGCCCTTTGCTGCAGTTGCAGGATTGATCGTATACATTTCAGCTATTTGGTATTGTGAGTACACCTTTTCGTCACTTTCAAAATGTCCATTTAAAATTTCCGATTCAATCCAATCTGCAATTTGCACATAAATAGGCTTAGTACTATCCGTATTTAGAATTGTTTCCGCCTCCTTCAGATATAGTGCATTACTGTTGTAATGTAGTATATATTAATTTGGGGTATATTACAATACCTGTTTTTCCTTGTATTAAAGAGGAATTACTTCCTCATATATCTCCTTTGGGATGGGAACACGTTAATTTCTTAGGTGAATATTCATTTAAGCCCAAGACTTCAAACTCTATCCAATCCCTACGCCCACTCAGGTTTTTAAAGTAGAAGGTTTAAGTATGCGGTAGAAAATCTGTTCAAACAGGTCTGTATCTTTAAAGCGACGGTCGTAGTTTTTTCCAAAGGTAGAGAAGTGAGGTACTTTATCATGAAAGCCGTAACCTAAGAACCAATGATAGGCCATGTTCTTATCTAACTCTTCAATGTCGTACTGCGTTTTACGAACTAAATGGTTCGCTGGCACCTGTTGATCTCGCTGAATAGAATCATGTTTAAGTTATAATACTCAAAGTTGATTGGAACGGCTGTGCGAGACTCCTGCTGGAAAAGCACGTCCCAGGGACACCCCGCAGGCGCAAAGCGAGTGCTCAACGTTCAAATTTTACAACCCCTCAAAAAAACTGGAGACAAACTCAATTATTTATCAAGTTTGTCTTCAGTCTGCAAGAGAACTTAACGAAGTCTCTTTTTTGTTTTTTAAATAGTGGAAGGGATAGATGATTATTATCGGTTGTTTAGCGTAAGTTTTTCCTGCAAAAAGGGTTTTGTTAAGGTTTAAGATATGGTGCTTCCTAAAGTGGGGAATCAATAATTAATTGAATTTGTTAGGGGCATAGAATCTTTTTATTTGACTGGAAATGGATAGTTTAATATGCTTAGCAAACCAATTCGAGGGAGTTTCTCATTTATTTCAAAAAAATTCCCAGACAAAATTATTGAAAGTCAAAGAAGGTCAATGTATAATAAAGACAGAAAGTCAAAGAAGGTCAAAGTTTTTTGTGAAATTACCAATATTAAAGGAGGAGTACTACATGCTTTGTGAAAAATGCCATGTAAACCAAGCTAATATTCAAGTACATCTTAATATGAATGGTCAGGAGCATGAAGTTGAACTGTGCTCCACTTGTTATAAAGAAGAGCGAAGTAAACTTGGTGCAGCGATGGGGGGAATGGATACAGCGAATTTCCAATTTAATGGACCCCTAAATTCATTCAATCCATTTAATTATAATGAAGTTCCTAAATCAGATTCCGTTGAACACAATGATGGCGGAGGATTACTTGAAGAGTATGGCCGCAATCTGACCGATGTTGCTAGAGCAGGACTGATTGATCCGGTTATCGGAAGAAATGAAGAAATAAAACGTGTCATCGAAGTCCTTAATAGACGCAATAAAAATAATCCAGTTTTAATTGGTGAACCCGGAGTAGGTAAAACAGCGATTGCTGAAGGTCTGGCTTTAGCCATTGTTGAAGGATCAGTGCCTAGTAAATTACGTAATAAGCTGGTATATATGCTTGATGTCGCGTCACTTGTTTCGAATACTGGAATTAGAGGTCAATTCGAAGAACGAATGAAGCAATTGATCAGTGAATTACAGGGAAGAAAAAATGTCATATTATTCATTGATGAAATTCACCAACTTGTGGGGGCGGGGTCAGCCGAAGGATCCATGGATGCAGGAAATATCTTAAAACCGGCACTTGCACGCGGAGAACTTCAGCTTGTCGGAGCCACCACTTTATCCGAATATAGGAAAATTGAAAAAGATGGTGCCCTTGAGAGACGCTTCCAGCCTGTACAGGTTAATGAGCCGACAACAGCTGAGGCATTGGTCATCTTACAAGGTTTAAAAGAAAGTTATGAATCTTACCATGGAGTCACATATAGTGAGAAAGCGCTAAAAGCGGCTGTGGAACTCTCTAACCGATACATTCAAGATCGATTCTTGCCGGACAAGGCAATTGACTTGATGGATGAAGCAGGTTCAAAGTTGAACTTGACTATTGAAGACGGCCAGGTAGAAAATACGAAAGAGCGCTTGGCGCAAATCTTTAAAGAAAAAGAAAAGGCCTTAAAAGAAGAAGCCTACGAAAAAGCTGCCGTTCTTCGTGATGAAGAAGAAAAACTGGAAAAATCTTTGCAGGCTGGAGAAAATGCAGTTAAGCCAACCGTTAACATTGAAGATATTCAAAATATCATCGAACTAAAGACTGGTATCCCTGTAGGTAAGCTACAAGAAGATGAGCAAGAAAGAATGGTCAATCTTCAAGAGGAACTTATGAAAAAAGTTATTGGGCAGGAAGAGGCTGTCAAAAAGGTTTCTAAGGCCGTCCGAAGAAGTCGTGCCGGGCTAAAATCCAAAAAACGTCCAACCGGCTCTTTCCTTTTTGTTGGTCCAACCGGTGTCGGTAAAACCGAATTGGCAAAAACTCTTGCTGAGGAATTATTCGGGGACAAGGAAGCGATGATCCGTCTTGATATGAGTGAATTCATGGAGAAACATAGTGTTTCTAAATTAATCGGTTCGCCTCCTGGATACGTTGGTCACGAAGAAGCGGGACAATTGACTGAAAAAGTTCGCCGCAAACCTTACAGTATTATCTTATTGGATGAAATAGAAAAGGCTCATCCAGATGTAATGCATATGTTCCTTCAAATCATGGAAGATGGCCGGTTAACGGACAGTCAAGGCAGGACCGTATCTTTTAAAGATACCGTGATTATCATGACGAGTAACGCTGGAGTCGGTGAAAAACAAAAAGTAATGGGATTCGGTACAAGTACAGCTGTAGAAGAAGCTTCAATCCTCCAATCATTAGGCAGTTTCTTCAAACCGGAATTCTTGAACCGTTTTGATAATATCATTGAATTCTCAGATTTGAAGAAAGAAGATCTTCTTCAAATCGTTGATATCATGATTCAAGAGCTTGATGAAACACTTGCAGCAAATGGTTTGTCTTTAGATGTAACTCATGAAGCGAAACAAAGGCTAATTGAACTCGGTTATCATCCAACTTTCGGAGCGAGACCACTCCGCCGAGTTCTTCAAGAACAACTTGAAGACAGCATCACTGACTTTATCTTTGAGCAGCCTGAAGTTAAGAACTTCACTGCAATTGTGGAAGGTACTTCTGTGAAAATTATTAAAACACCATAAAGAGTACTAGAAATGCCTCCAAGACCGTAAAACTGTTATGGAGGCATTTTTTTATCTTTTTTAGATTTTACTTTTTATTATGGACATTAAAAAGAATAGCAATAGCCCAGTCCGAAAAACTTGAATTACTTGGAACATTTGGTTGTTAAAACTGTAAAATCCGCTGATTGATTTCTGAATTTTCAACGTAATCTGCAGTGCGGATGTTTTGAGGGGTAAAACTGCGGAATAATAGCATACGGGAAGATTCACCTTGATTATAAATATTACAAATTCCTGTTCTAATATGGGGATTTCAATGGAGGAATGACCTATTAAAGATTCGCTTTCTTATTTTGAAGAGGAAAATACCAATAATCGAAAACCCGCGGATATAGAAACCGAAAACCAGTCGGAATCCCTACCGATTGCAAATATTAATCCAGTAAATCCGGCAGAACTGGATGAATTTTATTACTATGACGGAAAAGATTTGGGGAATTCCTATCTTAAGGATAAAACGGCATTCCGGTTATGGGCACCTCTTGCATCTGAAGCTAAACTAGTTACTTATAATCATTGGGATGATTCAGATGGAGTGGAGATTCAGATGGATCGTTCGGAAAAGGGAACCTGGACTATTGAACTTACCGGTGATCAGGATGAATTGATTTATACATATAAAGTGAAAGTGGGAGAAATCTGGAGTGAAGCCGTGGATCCCTATGTTCGTGCAGTCACGGTAAATGGTAATAAAGGAGTCGTGATAGATTTAACGGACACGAACCCTGAAAAGTGGAAACGGGATAAACCACCGCTCAACAAAGCTGAGGACATAATCATTTATGAATTGCATACACGGGATTTGTCGATTCACCCTGAAAGTGGAATCCATCATAAAGGTAAATTTTTAGGAGTAATTGAAACCGGAACAAAAGGTCCAGAGGATGTGAAAACGGGTCTTGATCATATAAAAGATTTAGGTGTAACCCATGTGCAATTTATCCCCATATTCGATTTTGCTACTGTCAATGAAATGAAATTGAATGAACCACAATATAATTGGGGATATGACCCAAAAAATTATAATGCTCCCGAGGGTTCTTATTCGACTGACCCGTATCAACCAAAAGTCAGGATCCGGGAGTTAAAGGAAATGATCCAAGGCTTACATGATCACGGATTACGAGTAATCATGGATGTTGTATATAATCACGTTTATTCCGTGGATGATTCAAACTTCAATAAACTGGTTCCCACCTACTTTTTTCGGTATAACGGCGACGGTACCTTATCAAATGGTACTGGTGTAGGAAATGATACCGCGTCTGAACATAAAATGATGCGGAAATTCATCGTTGAATCCGTAACCTATTGGGCGAAAGAATTTAACCTTGATGGTTTTCGTTTCGACTTAATGGGAATCCATGATGTGGAAACGATGAATGAAGTGAAAAAGGCGCTGTCAGAAATTGATCCGACCCTTTTTGTTTTGGGCGAAGGCTGGGATATGAACACCCCCTTGGCCCAAGAGCAGAAAGCAAATCAAAAAAATGCTTTTAAAATGCCTGGCATCGCTCATTTTAATGATGCTATCCGCGATGGTTTAAAAGGATTTGTGATGAATGAACATGATAAAGGATTCATTAATGGCAAACCAGGTATGGAAGATATTATAAAAAAGGGCATCGCTGGTGGTTTGAAATATGATGAGAATATCGCCACATACAAAAAAACAGATCAAGTGATCAATTATGTTGAAGCACATGATAATTATACTTTATGGGATAAGCTTCTCATCACTAATCCTGATGCGACAGAACAAACACGTAAACAGATGCATAAACTGGCTTCAGCAATTATCTTACTGGCACAAGGAATTCCAATGATCCATGCTGGACAAGAATTTATGCGTACAAAAGATGGGGATGAAAATAGCTATCAATCTTCTGATTGGATTAATAGGTTGGATTGGAAAAGGAGAGCGGAATTAGATCGCGAAGTGGAGTATTTGAAAGGGCTGATTTTGCTCAGGAAAAACCATTCTGTTTTTAGGTTAAGCACACAGGAAGAAATTGAGGAGCATTTACAATTCATCGATGCTCCACCAAATGCGGTTGCCTTCACTCTAAAACATAAGGATTACAAAATTGCAGTGATTCATAACGCAAATTGGGACGCGATTAGTATTACACTTCCCTATGAAGGGGAATGGACCGTTTTAGTGAATGGACAGCGGGCGGGCCTGGAAGGAATAGAAAGGATTAAAGGGAGTCAGGCAACCGTTGCCCCTTTAAGTTCGCTTGTATTGAAAATAAACTTGTAATTAACTGAACTAAAGTCGAAGTGAGTGAATGCTGTTTCTCACTTCGACTTTAGTTCAGTATTCGATAGGAAATCGATTGGTGGAATTAAATCTTCCATTATGTACTCTCACGTTTGAGAAAAAATGTCGGGGTAGAAAGTAATAAACTGAATTATATCGTTTTTTTATGAGGGGAGTGATTATTTTTCCAGATAAAGTACATATAAAAATCAATAGTGCCGAAGGCCAGGCTGGACGGTAATCGAACGGTTTTACAAATGCAACAGAAAGCTCCATTGATATTCCGAATGTTTGTTATCATCCTAGTTTATTCCGCTTACTTTGTCGAAAGGGAATAAACAGAAGCAAATAAATTGAAAACTCTTTTATTATTTTAATGAGACCATATCATGATACTAAGACCCTTTTTCATTTTAATAAAAGGAGGTTTATGTACCTTTTGTGAATTATCTTGTAGAAAGTGCATCCCATGACATAAAATGGGGGTATCAAAATTAATCAAGGAGTGAATAAATGAAGATTAAAATAATGACCATGACATTGGGGATCTGTGGTACTTTAATACTTTCAGGCTGTTCGAGTGAAGGAGAAAGTGTTGTACAAAAAGAAAGCAGTCATGAAGGACATTCAGCACATACAGTATCCGGTGACCTTCAGGAAGAGACAGGAAGCAAGGACATAGCACCGGATTTCTTATCAGAAAAACCAGAAGAGATGAAAACGATCTATTTAGCTGTTGCTCAAAATAAAGATTTACTAGAAAAAATACCCTGTTACTGTGGTTGCGGGGAATCAGCTAACCATAAAAACAATTACGATTGTTTTATCCATGAGAATAAGAAAAATGGGGAAGTGGTTTGGGATGACCACGGTACAAGATGTGGAGTTTGCTTAGAAATAGCTGCACAATCCATATTGGATTGGAATGAAGGTATGAACATCAAAGATATTCGGAATAAAGTGGATGAAAAATACAAAAGTGGATATGCCAAACCGACACCAACCCCTGAGGTTTAAGGAAATGAAAAGTAAAAAAATTAAGGGTTTTCTAGAATAGAAGTGGTTCCAGAACCAGACAGACATCTTAACAAAAAGTGGTGCATTTCAGTTCAAAAGTCAGGCAAATACGTATGTTCTGGACGGCAACCTGACATGTGACGAGGAAAAAACCTACAGTTATAACGTAATCAACTGGAAACAAAAGATAAAACAGGAAGTTCTCTATTATTATCATAACGATGGCAGTGATATGTAATAACCCTAATAGATAAAAACAGAGTTGTTGTAGCTGATTATCAATAAGATTAGGGAGATTTCTCAAACGGGTATAATGGGAATCATCTAATCCATACAGATATGCAAGTTATAATGATAAAGGAACAGATCACTTTACGAACGTTCGTGTAAAAAGCCTTTAACAGTAAAATTTAATATATATTTATAATAATGCTCTGGGTTAAGTCACCAGGGCATTTTCTATTTAAAAGATGGTATTTGTGATATTAGTAAGAAAGAGCAGAGAAACGACCTTAATAGTAAAGGTTTTAAAGCGGAAAGGAAATGTTCTTATATTATGAACGAGTGGGTGGGTATATGAAAAAATAGAGTGGTTGTGAATCGTATACCTTTTTTCAAAATTAAGTTCGGATAAATTTTTAGGATAGGACATACTTTAATAGCTCAGATGAGAGTTATTGGATATACGGATGGAGTTTGACAGGAGAGATTTGTTTTATTCCTAATAAACGTGTAAAACCAATACCGCTAAAAGATATTCATTTGCAACTCACACCTACCAACAGAAAAATTAATCGCAGATCTTGAACAAGCACTAGATTTATTAGATCTCTGTTTGCAGGATAATCTGAAAGGACATCATCCTCGTGACACGGGTTTTGAAGAAATTGGAATTACTTATTTTGAGTATTATTGCGTGTAGAGATGGATTTTTCCCCATATGTATTTATTAATTGATTTAATGGGATACTTCCAATAAACAAAAAAAATTAAAGGAGATATCAATTTGACATTAATCCGTCTAGGTTATGTAGCCATGAGTACTCATGTGCCAAATTGTTCACCATCGCAAACAATGACTTTTGCTCAGTTTTCGAAAATTAAGGACAAAGATGCGGCGATAAGGAAACTTGAACGCATTTCAATTTCCAATCTTCATAATTGTTGGCGTTTACTGATACATAACGAAGCTAATAATATTCAGTTCTTTAGGCTTTCTTCTAAACTCATCCCTTTAGCCAATCATCCAGAAATCCCAGAGTGGGATTACATAGATCCTATTTCAGAGGAACTTGCTAAATTAAAATCATTCATTATAAATCACCCAAAAATAAGGATAGATTTTCACCCAGATCATTACGTCATCTTGAATAGTTCAAATATAGATATACTGAAGACATCATTAAGGACATTAAGGATGCATTATACTTTATTAGAAAAAATAGGGGTAAACCCCGAGCATCGTTGTGTTCTGCATGTTGGCGGCGGTTATGGCGAAAATGTACAGGCTTTGGAGCAGTTTATTCATAATTGGGGGTTGATTCCTGAATCGATTCAAAGAATGGTCATTCTCGAGAATGATGATACTACCTTTACTTTGACGGAAACCCTTTACTTATGTGAGAAATTGGGGATTCCCATAGTTTTTGATTATCACCATTACCTTGCACATCAGTTACCAGGTGAAAATTGGAAAGATCATTGGAATCGAATATTAAATACCTGGAGTAATTCCAAACTACCTCCTAAAATGCATATTTCAAGTCCAAGGTCCGACAAAGAATTGCGAGCACATGCAGACTTTGTGGATATAGGAATCTTCATGGATTTTTTGCAACAAATTAAGGGAAGTTTACCACAATTGGATTGCATGATTGAAGCAAAACAAAAGGATGGAGCACTTTTCCAGTTGATGGATCAGCTGCAAGTTTACAAAGATATAGAGATTATTGATGATGCCAGTTTTTATATTCATTAATCGATTGAGGTGATTTCATAAAGAGGTACATAAGACTCTCTTTATCAAATGTAATAAATAATAATTTATATCAATGTTTACATAACATAGTTATGGTAAATTTAATTGATTTTATAAAAATGAAAAATATGATTAAATGATAGAGATATTCAAAAGTATACATTAACTTACAAAAATATTAAAAAAGACAAAAAAACGAGCTTCATATTTAGTTTTTAAAGCCGTTGTTTTAAATCCATAGAGTCATTGATCCAAACTGACTTAAATAGGCTATATGGGTCTATACAGACGTATAAAGGGCATTGATAGATTTTAAGGGCTTCTCGGGTGATTTCGCAAGAATATTCCGAATGTAACAAAGGACCTCTATTGATACATTCGAAATCGCGTTAAATCAAGGTTTATAAGGGTATTAAAATTAAAAAAACTTGCCTTTTTTTCGCCTGTTCACGTACAATGAAAGAAGGGGAAAGGGGAATGAGTCATTCATGCAAGCGACCTCTCAAAGAATCAAGAATGTCCAGCCGATACGCCGGCTCGATCACATAGAAAAGATGAAAAAGTCACTATTAAAATATTGCAGCTACAGGGATTATATGATGTTTTCAATTGGGATAAACATCGGTTTGCGTATAGGGGATCTTTTACAATTGCGAGTGAAAGATATCCTAGAAGGCACGCATATAGTCATTGTGGAGCAAAAGACAGATAAAATTAAACGGTTCATCGTCAATCCTCAACTTCGTAAGGAAGTGAAGAAGTATGTCCGGAAAACGGGCCTGAATAATGAACAATATTTATTTCCAAGTCGAAAAGGGAATGGACCGATCACAAGGGTACAAGCCTACCGGGTCTTGAACAAAGCAGCTGAAATGGCAGACATTCCAGATGTAGGTACACATACCCTTCGAAAAACTTTCGGCTATTTACATTACCAAAAATTCAAGGATATCGCATTACTGCAGCAAATCTTAAATCACTCCAATCCAAAAGATACGATGATTTACATAGGTCTCACACAGGATTTAATGGACGAAACATTGATGGATTTCTATTATTAACTGACCGGGACGATTTATAGCCGACCAGTATTACTCAGTTTTTTATTGTTACCACATTCCTATAATAGGGAGGTTTTCAGCGCAAAAAATTATTTCGGTATAACTGGATGGTTAGAGAAGACTGGTATCGTTGATGCGGAGAGGTGAAGGAGGAAGAGCTTCTCCGTTCCAGAACTAGCGGAGTGGGGAGTATAATACAAACACTTTTCCATTTAGTTGATGTAAAATGGAGGTACGCCTTTTACAAGGAAAAAAAGACTTCACTGAAAGTTTTGAAAATTACAAGAATTTTGATCAAGTAATAAATTGGACGGTGTTTTTCGTACAAATGAAAGATTTTGTACGTATTTGGAAAGGACTTTGAAGATAAATTATTTTATCATACCATGCCGAATGGGGGTAGTACCAGCGAAGCTGTCACCACCCGCAATAAGGAAATGTCAAGATTACAATAAGTTATTTAATTTTAATACTTCAAACATGCATACCCCCGTCCTTTTTTAGATGGGGGCAAATAAAGTTGTTAAATTTTATATTAAAGGATACTTTAGCAATAAAGTCGTTTAAAAATCTAAGTTTTATTCCACAATCGGGCTCTTATCTACAGTTGTATATCTACCGTATTCAACGTATTTTATGATATCAAAAATGGTAGTTTTCTATCTTTGTAGAAGCCATTGTATTTGCTCATTCGAATAGAGCAAAATCATACCTATGGAGGCTCTTTGTCAAGACATCCCAGATTTTTCAGTATCAAAAGGACAAGTGGCTTACTTTTTGATGATTGGAGTGGCTCAAAATGCAGTTAGCAAAAACAAAAGGTGCTAAACTAAAAGCTTTTATACTTTTATAAATATAAATTTATATTATTGTCTTAATGATTTCTATTAGCTTGATCTTTGTCTCTAATAGTTTATTTTTTTCATCTTTTTTATCAAAAGGTTGTTCTAAATAAAACTCTGCAAACGATTGATTTTTATATCTAGGTACAACGTGCATGTGATAATGAGATAGTTCATTAAATACCCCACCATTTTGACATATAGTAATACCATCAGGTTTAAATAATTTCTTAAGAGACCTGGTAATTAGTATAGATGTTTTCATAATTGCATTAGCAGTATATATATCCAGTTCGTCTACATCTTTGAAATGTCGCTTTGGCAATATTAGAACATGACCATCATTAAAAGGTTCATGGTCTAAAAAGCAACAAACAAAATCATCTTCATACACCAAATATATTGGTTCCTTTTTATTTGCTAATCTGCATCCTAAACATTCGATATTCTCGTTCATATAAAAATACCTTTCAAATAATGATATATTACACTAACAAAATACTCTAAATTGATAAACCCGGCTCCACCTGTTACTAAAACAGTTTTACTCATTTATAAATCCTCCTAAAATTTTGGGTAAAAAATCATACATAGTATAAATTATATCATTCAACTGGTAAATCAAGTCTTTATATGGAGTTTTTACATACAGTGTACATATATTATTATCGTTAATGCCTCCATTTTCTCTTAAATTTTTTCCCACAAAATGATAAGTACAATTAGAAATAATAAAATGATTTTTATGAAAGTAACAGTCCTGAAAGGTAGGTAATACTATCTAATGCGGTTAGGATGGATAAGCCCAAAAGCAAGGTAAAAACATATAAAACATATTTGGGATTAATGGTAGGGCTGAGAATTCGGAGATGCAATTTATGTCGGGGTGTAAATTGGAGTTACTAATGATAGAAGAATGTAATTAGTTGCTCTTACCTTTAATATAAATTTATGGAATTTTCTATTGTGCAGGGTAAGCATCAAATAATCCCCATCTTCTAAAAAGTCGAAAAATAACGATCTCCAAGAATGCTAAGAGTGAACTCTTCAGAGCGTTACCCCATCATTTGATTCTTAGATATTATCCCTTCAGTTCCGAAAGGAACTGTCTAGCATTTACCTGAGTAATGTAACCATTCTCAATTTAAGAAAGAAACATTTCGCACAACTAAACTCCTATAGTTTAAGTACCTTTTCTTCACAATCTCATCTAGGAATAACATAAATTTCCAGTTTCTTTCTGAGTTATTTAATTATATGGTCCGATTGTTGAATAGGATGACTGGAGTTTTTAAATTTTATTATCATAAAAGTTAATATCAAAAGGTTATCGCTACTTTTTATAAAGTAGACTTTTCTTTGCAATTATCGTAACAAAAACGGTCATTTCTGTTACCTATCGTGAAAAGGAATACTTTAACTATCAATCTAGCATAAATGGGTGTAACAAAAATATGTAACAAAATATTTTGTAACAATATTAATTATTTGAAAGTTTTGGTACAATTATGCTGAAAGGTGAGGACGTAAATGAAATATGGTTACATGCGCGTTTCGACCATTGATCAAAATTTGGATCGCCAAAAAAAGCAGCTTGAAGAATTTGGATGTGAACGTATCTTTTTTGAGAAAGTAACAGGAACTAAAGGGGATCGTCCGGAACTGAACCGTATGCTGGAGTTTCTTCGTTCAGAAGACACCGTTGTTGTAACGGATTTAACTCGCTTATCTCGATCTAGGAAAGATCTGATTGAGATTACAGACCTCATTTCACAAAAAGGGGCGAATTTAAAGAGTTTAAAGGAGTCTTGGCTGGATATGATGACACCTGAAGACTTGAGGGCATTGAGTCCGCTAATATAAAAGTCATGTAAATCCTTATGGCATCTTTAAATTGAATATGATGGAACGAATTCCAATAGAGGAAAGGCAACCAGAAATAGAAAATCCTTTACATTTCTAATTTTCTTCCTTATTGCGGGTAGTGACAGCTTCGCTGGTACTACCCCGAAAAGAGCGCATTTTTCACTCCAGAAAAGCGCTCGATTGTTGAAGAACCTTGTTTAAACTTTATTCAAGATAAGCCCCGATTAAACGATGGACTAGTTACAAAACTCCCTTATAATTTGCTTCTTTATTTCTTCTATTGGAAACTTCTGTGGATAGGTAGATATCATCAACATAATACCTTGGAGCACAGATGAAAAATATAACGATCGTTTCCCCGGCTCCTTTTCTTCCATTATTTCAAATATTTTGAATTGCAACTCAAACTGTTTAGTGTTTTCCTCGATAAGGAGATGACTGTATTTAATCAACTCTTCATCAGACTCTGGCTGAGTTTGCAAGTGCAGAAGATGCTAGAGCTTGCCCTTCATTCACCAATATATCAAGTCGTTATCGATAGTCCGTACAGGGATATTACGCTACTTCTATAAGCGATATAGCCAAACAAGCAGGGATTTCGAAAGGCTTACTCTATAATTATTACAAAGGAAAACAAGAGCTACTTTCTGAAATGGTCGAGTCCAGAATCAAGGAAGTGGTTGACGTGATCGCAGAAGCAGTTATCTTGGAGACACCAAATGAGCAACTTAAACATATAGTCAATGGTGCCATTGATGATTACTTTTGATGGCCGTGGTGCCGGTAAATCACCGGCAAAAAATCAAAGAAAACTGAGAGAAATAACGAATAAAGAGTATTTTATTATTTCTCCATATTTACTTTGCGGTTAAGAGCAAGAACCATGTCATTAAGCCTTTTTAAACTACTAATGAATCAGCTGATCTTAGATATGAATAAAAGGGACTTATTAAGTAGTTACCATAATATAATTATGGTAACTACTATGCCTGATTTATCCTACATTTTTTTATGGCTTGTACAATTGGAACGTTGATTAGAACGTAGGACACTCGCTTTCCGAATGGCAGTATTAAAACTTGAGGTGATGAGGATTCTTTCTAAACATGATTCTATTCAGCAAAAACAATTTTCATATTAACTATCGATTTTAGAATGTTTCTATAGTCGTTGATTTAGCATTTTAAGAAGAAATGGACTTTTCAATTCCTTATGGAGCACGATTTGTAGATGCATGAACAAAAACTTCATCAAACCCTATCCATCTAGCCACTTCTATCAGTAAATCTGAAAGTTTGATGCGAGGTAACCTATTATAAAGCGATAAGCTATATGAGCGTGCATCTTCAGGGTATCTTTTTCTAACCGATCAACATGTAATTTAGATTTATTAATATTAATGCCCTCAAGTGAATCCAAATTATTTTAAACCCATGTAAGACGCTATTATAAAGCTTCCAATCTCTCATCTAAATAATCCTTTGCAGATAAACTTATCGATAAACGGTGACCATTCACTTTCGCTTTTTTCCATTCTTCACTCGAAGCTAAATACTCATCAAAATCATATGTAAACGACTCCCTCTAACGTATACATCCCCTGAACGGATATAATTTCTAAGCTCATTTAGAGCAGTAATTTCGTAATAAGAGCGATTAATATTGCCTTCATCATCATAAACGTGTTTTCGCCAGCGTTTCGGTAAAAAATCCAGTGGGGCATCTTTAGATAATTTTCTTTTCCCAAGAGCATCTAAGGCATTCATTAATTAACATACTCCCGCCTAGTTTACTAGTTAAACTGGCAGGGTTTGTTGACTTTTTATCAACACTTTAGAAATAAATAAGCACTTTTAGTCAATTTGATCAATATAATGTAAAAAAAATTAGGAGTGATCTACAGTGTCTTGGCTAATCATCTTGGCTTTTGCTGTTTCATCCAGTGTCGATAATTTAGGAGTAAGTATTTCTTATGGAATCCGCAAAATACGGATTGGTTTAGGGGCCAACTTATTGATTGGGTTTATTTGTTTTCTTATGAGTATAGCGGGAATTTCCTTTGGAGTTTGGCTTTCCAGGATTTTGCCAGGTATGTTCCCAGTGATTATTGGAGCGTTCTTTCTAATTATTATCGGTATAAGAATTATTTTATTAGCTACACCACGTAAAAAGGTTTTAGCCGTAAGCCATGAGCATAGCAACCCATCTCCAAGCATGAAAGGGGTTCTTAAGGATCCTGAAGCTGCTGATGTCGATAACTCTGGAGAAATTGGCTGGGGGGAAGCTGTGATTCTTGGGGTAGCCTTATCAGCGAATGCCCTTACTAATGGCTTAGGTGCCGGTTTACTTGGGTTTTCACCACTTGCTATTTCACTAACCGCTGCCATTGGTAGTATTATCAGTGTTTGGGCAGGAGTTAAGTTAGGCCATAAATTAGCTTCCGTTCGTATTGGCTCTTTTACACTAGGTGAATTCGGAACAATCATTAGCGGAATCATTATTTTAATAATTGCTATTAGAGCATTCTTTTAATAATTACCAAATAACCACATTTCATTGACAAAACGTCAACACTCAGGTATATTCCACAAGTACACTTACTTTATTACTCTCTAAAAATGTTTAAATAGAATCGTATCTCATTTGTAAAACTAGATAAATTTCGAAGTCCGATATGGGAGGGAAGAGTATGCCAGATGATCAACCAAAAACTAGTAAACTTGGTTTGCTGTTAAAAGAATTACTGAAGGAACGGTCATTATCAATGAGAAAACTTAGTGAGTTAACTAATATTGATACAGCAACCATTTCACGGATTATTAATGGTAAACGAAGAGCAAATCCTGAACATTTACAAAAATTTGCCGACTGTCTTGATATTCCTATTGCTGATTTATTTATAGCAGCTGGTTACTCCATTGACCAAAGAAAGGAACAGCAGTATTCAGATATTCATTCGTCTATAGACAGTATTCAAAGTATCCTCGAATCCTCTGAATTATATAATAAAACGTTCACAATTGAGAGTGTTGAACAGCAATTGACAAAATATGAACTATATTCATACACCGAAGAGGGAAAAGAGACTATTCTAAATGGCTTTGAGAAAAAGCTTATGAAAGTTGGCAGCATAGGTCCGTTTATTAGCCAGTTTAAGGATATGTTTGAGCGGTTTCGCTTAAGAAACGGTACTTCTGCTGAGCTTGCCATCATTGGCAGTGCGCTCATTTATTTTATTATTTCGGTAGATGTTATCCCTGATTACATTTTTCCAATTGGGTATTTAGACGATGCAATCGCAGTAAAACTTGTTTTAAATTCATTATCAACAAAAGCATGAAACTAAACATAAAAACGATTCTGACAGGTGATATCACAAATGAAAAAAAATGCTAGAATAAACAAAAAACGAAAATGGCTTAGAAACCTCCTTTTCACAGTTCTTTTATTATTTGTAACGGTAGTCATTTATGGTATTTATCAATATAAAAATGGATTGTCTGAAGCGAGTAATGGTAAGTATAAGAGCGATCAAAAAACGTTTGATGACTTCCAAGGCACTGAGCCTCAATTTGGAGAGATTAATATTTTATTATTTGGAAATGATTCACGGGGTGAGGAGCATGCACGTTCTGATACGTTAATGATCGCTCATTATAACCAAAACACTCATAGTATGAAAATCGCTTCGATTATGAGGGATACGTATGTGGATATTCCTGGTCATGGTATGCAAAAAATAAATGCCGCTTTTGCATTTGGCGGGCCTGAATTAGTAAGGAAAACGATTAAGGAAAATTTTGATGTTGATATTAATTACTATGCCGTTGTCGATTTTGAAGGGTTTTCAAAAATAGTTGACATCGTTGCCCCTAACGGAGTCGAGGTCGATATTCCATACGAAATGTCCTATGGAATTGGGATGACACTGCATCCAGGTAAACAAATATTACATGGTGATAAATTGTTAGGCTATGTTCGATTTCGCCACGATCGTCTAAGTGATTTTGGCCGGGTGGAAAGACAGCAGGAAGTAGTCTCAAAGATCAAAGAACAAGCAGTCAGTGTTCATAGTTTGGTAAATCTACCAAAGATCCTTGGAGTGGCTGACCCTTACATTGATACAAATGTAGATACTCCAACCATTCTTTCAATTGGCAAAGGGTTAATTGCTGGGAAATCAAAAAGCATTGAAAGTATTCGGATACCAGTTAAAGATTCATATGAGAATGAAACGGTTAACGTGGGAGCTGTGCTTAAAATTGATATCAATAAAAACAAGCAAGTTTTAAAAGCCTTTTTAGCATCAACTGAAGATGAAAGTAATATCAGGCAATGAGGCAGGGCCACTGACCACTACAATGGGGCAGTTATTCATGATATAAACGACTTATTTGTACGTGGTCTTATTTGCATGTTTACTAATTTGAACATCATTTTCTTCGAGAGTATGAGAATGATGTTAAAGTATTAAACAACTAGGTAATTTTTACAGAAATGAGGATTTTTCATGAATTACGAATTATTTCAATCAATTAATCAACTTGCGGGTCATCATCCTTTATTGGACGAGCTAATGGTCTTTGCTACACAAAACGCATTACTGATTTATGCGGTATTGTTAATTGCGATGTGGGTTTTTGGGAAAGAAAACCATAAACATACAGTCGTCTTTGCTACTATGACGGGGGCATTGAGCTTATTTCTTAACTTTGTTATTGGTCTTATTTACTTTGAACCCCGTCCATTTGTAACACATAATGTTCATTTATTACTTTCACATGCCGCTGATGCCTCTTTTCCAAGTGACCATACTACAGGTGCATTTGCATTGTCTTTAGCGGTCTTATTACGCCACCGTAAAATCGGATTTGGAATGGTCTTGCTTGCGTTATTAACCGGTATCTCTCGTGTATATGTGGGTCACCATTATCCAGTTGATGTACTCGGCAGCATTGTTGTAGCGACAGTTGTAAGTATATTTATTTATAAGATCAGCCCCTTTTTGCAGTCGATTCCTAGGATGGTCATCCATATATATAATAAAATTCCGTTAGTTCCCAAAAATGGTCAAAGTGAAAAAAATATTAATCCTTTGAAACGGAAAGCAAAATAATAGAAACATACATGGTGAAGAAACAAAACTAAAATAGTTTATTAACGGACAATTCCTTTATATGCATATAAAGGAATTGTCCGTTAGTTTGTTGGTTTCAAACAAAGTATATATGTAACAAAGAAAATATACTTATTAAAAATATTTAAAGTAAGATGATCTAAGGTCTATTTTTATACATATGTCGACATCCGACTCATCAAAAACCGTACCTAACACAATATTAATCTCATAAATCAAGACTTTACCATCCATTAAGGGGTCCTACCATGGTGCTACCCCTACAAAGAACAAAATGGAGCGTGCACCTTTAAAAGCTAAAAACTATCAACTCAACTAAATATAAAAAAGAGGGAGTTGTTCTAATTACTTTACTTACTTCATTAAGATTAAGTTCATCTCACCCATCTGTTATAATATTAATAATTTGACTATATTTGTTAAAAACATTAATATGAGAACGCATACATAGTTTAACTTCATAGATTAATAGATTGAAGGAGGAGCAACATGCCTAAAACTTTGTTTAAACTGGATCTTAGTAAACCGATGGAGCAACAAGCACACCCGGGGCATAATCGTTGGCATCCGGATATTCCAGCTGCTTTTTCAGTAGAGCTGGGCCAATCGTTTCGTATGGAGTGTAAAGATTGGACGGATGGACAAATTAGCAACAATGACGATCCTCGTGACATTAGGGATATTATTTTGCCGCGAGTTCATGTATTAAGCGGGCCGGTTTATGTAAATGGAGTGGAACCGGGTGATTTATTAGTTGTTGATATTTTGGATATCGGTGCGTTTGCTGAGTCTGAATGGGGTTTTAATGGGATTTTCGCCAAGGAAAATGGAGGAAGTTTTTTAACGGAACATTATCCGGAAGCAGCGAAATCTATCTGGGACTTTGAAGGAATTTATACGACTTCAAGGCATGTGCCAGGTGTTAAGTTTGCCGGGCTTATCCATCCTGGGTTAATTGGTGTGGCGCCTTCAATGGAGCTTCTGCAAGAGTGGAATAAACGAGAAAATGAATTGAAGATGACTGATCCCGACCGTGTACCTGAACTAGCAACTTCTCCTCAAGCAGAGCATGCAGTGCTAGGCACGTTAAAAGGGGCAGAATTTGATCGGGTGGTCAAAGAGGGAGCGAGGACCGTGCCTCCAAGGGAAAATGGAGGAAACTGTGACATTAAAAATTTATCAAAAGGTTCAAGAATTTTCTTCCCAGTATTTGTGGACGGGGCAAAACTTTCGGTAGGTGACCTTCATTTTTCACAAGGGGATGGCGAAATTACATTCTGCGGTGGGATTGAAATGGCGGGATGGATTGATCTTCGTGTCGACGTGATTAAGGGAGGTATGGAGAAATATAAAATTAAAGACAATCCTGTCTTCAAACCTGGTCCGGTTGAACCAAATTATTCCGATTATTTAGTGTTTGAAGGCATTTCAATAGATGAGTTTACAGGAAATCAACATTATTTGGATGCACATATTGCTTACCGCCGGGCTTGCCTGAATGCAATCGAATATTTGAAAACACTCGGTTATACAGGAGAGCAGGCATATATGATATTAAGTACAGCGCCTATTGAAGGCCGGATAAATGGAATCGTCGACATCCCAAATGCATGTTGTACCGTGGCCATTCCGACCCAAATATTTGATAAAGATATTAATCCGAAGTAATAAATAGACCGATAAAGGGGGACTTTCCTTGCCTAGTTACACCTTTAACTGCAGTCAATGCGGTGAGTTCACACTATTCTTTAAGTCAATGGCAGGCTATAAAGGAACAGCGCAATGTCCGGGCTGCCATCAAGGGGCTTCCCGTGTCTATCAACCACCCAATTTGTTTTCTAATTCAAAGGAAATACGCACTCGCATTGAACGGGGGATGGAGCCTCGTAGAATGACAAAAGAAGAATTAGGACCAAAACAAAGTAAAAGGAAACCACAAGTCAATCGTCCATGGCAAGTAGGGCAGTAAGCAAAGACAATTTCTCCTATAAACACTAAAAAAGCACAAAAAGGAAGATCAAATTCCTTTTCGTGCTTTTGGTTTTTATTTAAAGTGATAAAAGGTAACATCTAAGATTTTACCGCGATTTGTTAAATAGTCGTGATTTTCTAGACCAATATATTGGTAGCAATGGGGATTGAACCCTACAAGAGTATTCTATTGTTCCCTACTCTTATCTAATAGTTCTGGCAGCTCTTCTGGATTTACTTATATATCCTTTTTTGCATATATCTTTAGAGATATAATCATTGAGATAAGACTAATGAATAGTGAAATGAAACAAGGCATCCATTCTTGAATTATTTGTGGAAATGGAAATGTGATTGTAAAATCAATGTGACTCGATTGAACTTCCTTTATGAGAGTAGGAGCGACAAAAGGTATTAAAAAGACAGTGAAAAATGATATAATTTTTGTTTTGTCATACCCGAATTTAAATTGAATAGGAAGCAGTATACCAAATAATATACTAAGAATTAAAAATGTTATTCCAAGAGCGTTTACGCTGAGTTTTTCTATACCCGATGGTAGGATAATTGATGTAATAATACGGATGATGGAGACACAAATGAAAATTACAAAGAGAAAGAGATACTTTGCTTTTACAAATGCATTTCGTGTGTATGGAGTGGCACAAAGTAAAGCGGCTCCATTGTACTGATCCTCAAATTTGGATATCGTACCAAACAAAATATGCTCCATCAATATCACTGTTAAAAGAAAGCCAACAAGACCGCCATCGTTAAACTGTATTTGTGTAGAAACATAAATAGGAGCGATAGCTGCAAAAACGAGTAGAATTAAGAAGTATTTTCTAACTAGCATAAAGTCTTTCATTACAAGGTTAATTAACATGATTATTACCTCCGATATATGAAAGCATAATATTCTCTATCGTTGGTCTTTCCATCAATACATCAGGCATGAGTCGACGCACATCATCTTTTTTATGAGTAATCCCCTCAAATCCGTATGGAGATTGATACAAATTTAAAAAAAGTTTTTTGGTTTGTTCATTAATTAATTGATTGTCTCCTTTTACCAATGCATGTGTCTCCACTAACACATCTTTTTCCTCATTAACTAAAATTTTTCCATCATCGATTAAAATAATCATATCGGCAACTTTATCTAAATCAGAGGTAATATGAGTAGAAAAAAAGACACTTTTCCCTGGTTCCTTCATAAAATCCAGAAGAATATTCATCAATTCACTCCGTACCAATGGATCCAAACCACTTGTTGGTTCATCCATTATTAATAGGTCCGCGTGGTGGGATAGAGCCAATGCAACTGCAAATTTCATCCGCATACCTTTGGATAGGGTAGAGATTTTCTGTTCTAGATTTAAACTAAACTGTTTAATATAAGCTAAGAAAACCGGTTCATCCCAATCAGTATAGGAAGGGGCAATCACATTTTTCATTTCTTTTAAGGTTAATTCATCATAGAAATATCCCTCATCCAGCACGATGCCAATTTTGTTTTTGGACTTTCTTTCATTTTTATCCATATCTTTTCCTAAAAAATTTATTTTTCCGGAATCTTTTAAGATGAGGCCAAGGATTGCTTTAATTGTAGTGGTTTTCCCAGAACCATTAGTACCAATAAAACCTGTTATACAGTCTTTGTTAAGTGAAAAAGTAACATCTTTTAATGAAAAATTGTCGTATGTTTTATTTAAATTATTCACTTCTAACACAGCATTCATTTTTCATTCTCCTCCTCTAAAATTAAGTCCAGTATCGAATGGAGATCATCTGCATGAATTCCAATACTTCGAGCCATTTGACAAACTTCTGCGAGCTTGACTTCCACCATCCGGCGCTTAGATTCCATTAACAATTCTAGGTTTGTAGGTGCTACATAGGTACCTTTGCCAATCCTAGTAATAATAAAACCTTCTGCTTCTAGTTCTGTATAGACTCTTTTTATGGTAAGTACACTTACATGTAAATCGTTAGCTAATAAGCGGATTGATGGCAATTGTTCGCCTTCTTTCAACTCATTGTTAAATATTGATTCTTTAACCTGTTCCTTTATCTGCTGATATAAAGGCTGATTTGATACATTACTTAAGATTATTTTCATTAAACAACCTCTCAATCGATAAGTGTTACGTTAGATGATACACAGTATACACACTATACACAGTGAATATTATAAATTATAAAAAATGGATAAACAAGATATATTGTTACAAAAATCACCACATCGCTATCAAGCTCATATAAATTTACATCCATAAAACGAAAAAACGCTATTCTTTTGTGGAAATATACAGAAAGGATGGTCAAACAATAGAGATTTCAGGAGCATACATTGCCCAATATCAAAAATTACCATCTCGTGTCATTGTCCATCGATTAAAAAAGGAGCAAACAGAGAAACGGTTGAAAGAACAAACCAAAAGAGAAAAAGAGAAAGGTATAACCTACAAAGAACGGAGTAAATGGTTGAGTGGAATCAACGTGTATTTTAAAAATCTTTCTCCCAAAAAAGATGACCAGCTTCTTTTGCTGCAAGGGTAATTTTGGAGTTGGTTTTGTCATAAGTTCCTTGTTTGAAATTTGTGAATTTAATGGTCATGCAAAATTGTTTAAATAGTTAAATATAAACGGTGCCACAAATAATACTCAGATGTGAATTAGATGTTTACCTATTGTATTGTATCCAGAGTTTTTTAAATTGGATACAATATATTTAATTTTCAGTATTGTAATCGTTTTATATAGTTGTTATAGTTGAAATTGTATCCAATATTGAAAGGTGGACGCTTAATTGGATAATGTTAATTCCGATCGAGATAAATCAACTATCGTTAAAAATGTAACAAAAAGCCTTAGGAATGCGATTTTGAATGGGACGTTGAAAAAGGGGGAGCGACTCATCCAAGAGGAGTGGGCCGATCGCCTGGAAGTAAGCAGAATGCCCATTCGTGAAGCCCTTACACAGCTTCAAATGGAAGGGTTGGTGGAAATGGTTCCTCATAAAGGAGCAGTCGTCACACCTATTACCCGGGATGATATTGAAGAAATTTATCATACCAGGTCCCTGCTTGAAGGCCTTGCCGTGGAAAAATCGCTTCCTTATTTAACAAAGGTGGATAAGGAAAAATTAAAAGGTATTTTGATTGAAATGGAAGGAATTCAGTTATCTGATGAAACCAATGAGCATTATATCCTTTTAAATGCGACTTTCCATGAAACCCTCCGCAAAGGGTGCCCATGGCCAAGGGTTCAAAAAATGGTAGAAACACTGGGTATCTCACCCATTGCGCCGAATTTGCTGATTGATTATTACCCAGAAACGCAAAGGGAACACCGGATGATATATGAAGCGGCACTAAGAGGGGATCCTGCAGAACTAAGGGCAGCAGTAGAATTTCACATTTTACGAACTAAGAATAATTTAATTACGTATATGGAGTTGCTGAATACTAAAAATCATCAATAAAAGGAGTGTTATTTGTGTATGATTTCGCAATTGTTGGTGGGGGAATAGTAGGATTATCGACGGGAATGGCACTTTATCAGCGTTTTCCTAATGCTAAAGTGGTAGTCATTGAAAAAGAGGCCGTCGTTGCAGATCATCAAACGGGGCATAACAGCGGCGTCATCCATTCAGGAATATATTATAAACCAGGCAGTTTCAAGGCACGGTTTGCCCGTCAAGGAAGCAAATCAATGACGGAATTCTGCCGGATGCATGGAATTGAACATGATATTTGCGGAAAGGTCATTGTTGCAACAAAGCCAGAAGAATTGCCCCTTTTAGATGATTTATATTCACGCGGTTTGCAAAATGAGCTAGCTATACAAAGAATCGGTGTGGAGGAGTTAAAGGAAATCGAACCACATGTCAATGGGCTTGGTGCAATTCGCGTCCCGCAAGCAGGCATCGTCAATTATCGTCAGGTAAGTGAAAAGATGGCGGATATCATCCGGGATAACGGCGGTGAAATCGAGCTGAATACAAAGGTGGAGAAGATTGAAGAGAATTTTGATGATGTCATCATCGAAACGAACAATGGTACCATAAAGGCAAGGATGGTCATTAATTGCGCAGGGTTACACAGTGACCGTATCGCAGCAGCTGCAGGGTATAAAACTGATATGAAAATAGTCCCGTTTCGGGGTGAGTATTTTAAACTAAAGCCCGAAAAGCGCTTCCTTGTCAATCATTTAATTTATCCGGTACCTAACCCGAAATTCCCATTTTTAGGGGTTCATTTCACACGGATGATTAGCGGGGAAGTAGATGCTGGACCAAATGCTGTACTAAGTTTCAAACGGGAAGGTTATAAAAAAACCGACTTCAATGCGAAAGATTTAACTGAAGTTTTACGCTATAAAGGTTTTTGGAAGCTGGCTAGTAAATTCATGAAGGAAGGGATGGAAGAATATGTCCGTTCTTTTAGTAAGAAGCAATTCACGAAAAGTCTTCAGGAGTTAATTCCTGAGATTCAAGAAGATGATTTAATCCCTGCACCTGCTGGAGTCAGGGCCCAGGCGTTACAGGATGATGGTAATATGGTGGATGATTTTCATATAATCATGGGAAAACGCACCATTCATGTATGTAATGCACCGTCACCTGCTGCAACAGCTTCCATTGAAATTGGAAAAGAGGTTGTTAATCGTATTCCGGAACAATCACACTTATTGGAAGCTGTATTGACAAAATAAAATTCGTTAAAGAGAGAGGAAGAAGTCTCATGTTCAATGGTAAAACAATTTTCATTGCTGGTCATGCACGTTTACCTCAAGGAATGGCAGCGAAAAGTGTCTTTGAAACATTGACCATCACTGCAGAAGTCGATGCTAAATACGGGGTTGTCCTGGAAGCTTCTTGTACACTGGCAACAGAGCATGGCCGGGAATTCATTGGGCGTTTGTTAAAAGGGATCAGTCTAAATGATGGTGTTGATGACGCGGTAGAATCGATTCAAACTTATTATCGGGGGAAAGCGGCTAATGCATTGATTGCTGCCTTAAAGGACCTGGATCTCCATTTTCAGCAAATTAAAGCAGGAGAAAAAACGAAACTACCAAGTTAGCAATATGATTTATCAGAATAATTTGTAAAAAGCGTTGACAATTTCACTAAAAAACGTTTAAATGGAATTAAGCCAATATTATGACATTAACACCTTTTGAAAAATACCATTTCAGAATCGTGTAAAGATCTTAATGATTGGTAGCAGGAAAAATAAATCATACATAAACTGCATATTCGCTGTGACTCTATTCGCATAGAGCAGTGAAGTGAATATAAGCCAGTTGTACAGTTGGATTCCTATTTTATTTAGGGATCATGTGCGACTGGCTTTTTATATTTCCAGTTAACTTTTTCACCCCTATAACAAATAACAGGAGGAATTATTCATGAGCATTGCAGAAAAAAAGAGAGCTAAGTTTGAAAGGAAAACAGAAAAATATGAGGTGAAAGTCCACCCTCAAACCAGCCGACTATATCATATTGAAATTTCTAAAGAGGCAATTGCAGCTTTATTAGAAACGGCATTGAAGGATAATCAATCTGTTCAACATCTGGAATATACACCATACTCAAGACTCATCGTTGCATCATATCTATTGGACCAAGTAGGGGAAGACTTTGGTGAAGTGCTTAGGAACATCGTACATGATCGGGATTCCGGCGGGTTCACACTAGGTTTGGAAGGTGTCACTGAAAATACAGATGAATATGTCATTTTTGCAACGGCCATTTCATACTTGCTAGGAACTCCTAACCATGATGCAATGTCAGGAAAATATTATGCACGTTTTAGTGTTCAAGACACGGATAGCAGCGATTCATATTTGCGTCAAGCCTATCGTTTATTTACACTTCATACGGACGGAACTTTTGTAGATGAACCAACGGACTGGTTACTAATGATGAAGATGATCGAACAAAATGCACGCGGTGGCGAATCACGATTATTGCACCTAGACGATTGGAAAGAGCTTGATATGTACGTTAATCATCCATTATCAAGTCAAAAATTCACGTATAAGGCTCCAAAAAGCAAGAACATTGATCAGGAGATTGAAAGATTGACTTTCTTCAATCATAATAACAAACCTGGTGTATGCTTCATCGATCAATTTGTATATCCTGAATCCATTGAACAAGCAAAATACTTACGGGATTTTTCAAATTCATTAGAAAACGATGAAAGTGTAGTTGAACTGGAACTGCCTGTTGGAGATTTAGTTGTCGTCAACAATATTTTTTGGCTACACGGCCGCGCTGCATTTGAAAAAGATCCGAACCTGAACCGTGAATTACTGCGCCAGCGCGGAAGATTCAATCAATAGTTTCATTTTGTAAACCCAAATGTTTTTCTCCATCCCTAAATACCATTTAAAGATAAATTCTTTTCCACTCTTAGGTTGGAAAGCAATTTATCTTTTTTTTTTTGCAAGGTTTTGTTGAAGATTAATGATTTAATAAAAAACGTCTTCCCCCATTTGATTCTTAGCACGTTGCTCTTTTATCGTTAAGTCTTTTACGGTGGCTGTTATTAACAGTATTAAACTTACAATGGATTCGCTTGAATTTTTAGGAAAGATAGTTCAAGATTGGAAGGTGGTTAAATTAATGAACTTTTAAACTATTTTTAAGAAGAGAAAAAATGGAAAAAAATCATTTGTATTTTAATATGTTTTTTGGAACTATTGGTATCGTTCTAGTCGGGGTAGGTGCTTTGAAGTATCAAGTTGTAATGCATGATTTGGAAGGATACATCATTGCCTATGCTGGTTTTATACTTACTGCCGGTTACATAAATTACTTAGAAAAAAAAGCTGGAATAAGCAATAAAATAATTTGGCTTAAAGCGGGCATCTCTATTGCTCTATTTATAATTATTTCTTTTATTATATATATCTATCCCATTTAACAGGGTCCATAACGACTATTAAGGTTGTAGCGGAAGGGAAGAGGAAACATTTGTAAGTTCCAAAGATTTTCTATAAATGAATAGATCAAAGAAAAATCATCCGTAAAGGACATAACAACAATAATAAAAATACTGTGCTAAAGGGTGTTGTTGATTTTTTTTATGTTAATAATCGGTAAGGTAGTTAAACAAAGAAAGAGATAATTTGAATTATTAATTTATAAAAAAGGGGATAGTGTTTTATGGGGATCGCTAAATTTTCAAATTTTACGCATTTTAAGAACTTAATTAACGCTTTACCTGCTGCCTTTACAGATGAAATGATACAGAGCGAGCAATTTTTGCTTGAAAGAGATGAAAAGAAAAAACTCGAAATTTATTATGCACCTTTCGAATATGTAAATGAACGGGCCAAAGTGGTAATTGTCGGAATCACTCCTGGTTTACATCAAATGAAAAAATCGTATTCAACCGTAATTAACTTAGAGTACATACATAGCGATGAAGAGATCCTACACGAAGTAAAAAAGAATTCCAGCTTTGAAGGATCGATGAGAAAAAATTTGATTCAAATGCTAGATGAGCTTGAGTTACATATATACTTAGGCATATCCTCCACTCTGGATCTATTTAACGAAGCTAGTCACATCGTTCATACTACCTCTGTTTTAACCTATCCTGTCTTTTATAACGGGAAAAATTACAACGGAACAACTCCGAACATATTAAAGACCGAGTTTCTTAAGAAAAATATAATGGAAGGCTTTGCTACCGAAATAGGTGCCATCGATCGCCCGCTAATTATTCCTTTAGGCGTTAATGTCTCCAAGGTATTAAACTATTTAGCGGGCCAAGATTATTTGGATTCAAACAACATACTTCTAGGGTTTCCTCATCCATCTGGAGGAAATGGTCATCGACATAAGCAATTTGCAGAAAATAAAGAGCAAATGCGAATGATGTTACAGCGTTATTTTTCGAAACAAATCACATAAAAAGGAAACGTTCTCGATATGAGACAAAAAATTATTTATTGTTGTTGGTTATTTGTGGCTTAAACAATTTCCTTTAGAGAAAGAACATACGTTAACAACGATGTTTAATACGAGTGGGAGGGGCCATTTGAAAAAAAACTGACCTAGGAAAGTTCCAGGGTCAGTTGAGTGTATACATCGTATTTATATTAATATTGCACCTCTTACATCATACTTTTCTAAATCGATATCCATTTTTCTGTCAAGTGCGAGGTTTGCTAATTGGGAGCCAATATAGGGGCCCATTGTTAAACCGGATGCTCCAAGACCATTGGCAACGATTATTCCTTCCCAATCTGGCAAAGGACCAATAACCGGAAGGAATCCAGGTGTGAATGGACGAAAGCCCACCCTCGCTTCAACAAAAGTACTGTCTGTCAATCCAGGAGCGGTATTTAATGCTTTATTGAAAACCTCCTGCAGTCCCCCTGCGGTCATTCGGTTATCGAAAACTTCCGTATTTTCATGAGTCGCCCCAGCAACGATTTTATTATTATCGAAAGCTAAAAGATATTGATCACTTGGAGGCATGACTACAGGCCAGTTATTCGTATTTGCATTTGGTATTTCCAGATGAATGATTTGGGCCTTTTGGAAGCTGACTTGAAAATTCACACCCAAAGGTTTCAGTAGTTCTGGTGCCCATGCTCCAGCACAAACAATCGTTTTATCTGCAGGTATGAATTCCTCTTCAACCGTTACACCTGTCACTTGTGCACCATTATATTTAAGTATAGCCTCACCGTAAATAAGTTTCGTACCGTTTTTTTGTGATGCCCGTAATAAGGAATCACGTAGCGCGCGACCATCGATCCGAGCGGCACCACTCACGTGAACTGCTGCATATTCACTGGAAAGTGGCGGGAATAAGGCACTTGTTTCCTCTGGAGAAAGGAATGTGATCGTCCCGATTTCCGGTGCATCTTCTTTCCGTTTTGCCGCTCGGTTCTTCATGGCACTCAGTTTTTCTTCATCTGTATGTAAACTTATGGCCCCAACTTGGGCATAACCAGTCTCGGTTTCCCCATCCCGTTCAAGTTCTTCAATTAAGCCGGGATAAAAAGCCGCTCCATTTTTAGCAAGGAGATACCAAGCTTGGTTGCGCCTTTGGGATATCCATGGGCATACGATTCCTGCAGCTGCAGATGTTGCCTGTCCTTCATCTTGGCGGTCTATAATGGTCACTTCAGCCCCATTTTTAGCCAGCTGATAGGCAGTGGAAGCTCCCAAAATCCCCGCTCCAACTACAATGATTTTTTGCATATTTAACATCCCATTTCTCTCATATGTATGACACCTACCATTACTATATCGAAGACACGAAACGATTGCCACAACCGATATTGTAATTTCTTTCACAAAGTTATTTTATCTGCAGTGAATATGCTATGATTGATATTGCGAAAGCTTGAAAAGATACTAGGAGGACATAACATGTTAAAAAAACAAATGGAATCATACATATCAAAATCCATAATCGAAAACAAGGTTGAGTTGTTTAAAGAAGAAAGGGATTATGTTGAAAAGCATAAATTAATCGCTGAAGATATCACTATAGTGGAAAAAGAAAATACATCCCGATTTACAGATGCATATATTGAGCGTAGTAATAAAGAGAGTGAAGAATTGATTTCTGAAGAAAACTCTGCATTTTTATCACAATCGATCGAGTATTTGAAAAATAATAAAGAAGAATTCCTTTACTTTGAATCCAAATGGTTCGAATTAATCGGTGTTGAGGCACTTTCATTGGAAATGGATGATGTTTTCGGTACTTATAACGCGATGTTCGGATTGAAATTCCAGAAAAAAATGGGAGAGGCTTTAAAAACGTATTTAACAAAGGAACTTCAAGAAGACATTGGATCATTCAGCTTGATGTTTAACCAGGGCGATGGCCTATGGGATGTGAATTTTGCCTTGGATAATGTAAATGGATTTCGAGAAGACCTATCATTAGAAGAAACTTTTAATTTAATCTTTCATTTCCTTTTTATCCTTGTTGAAACGATCGAGGAAGATATGTAAAAAAACGAGGTACCGCCATCAAATTGATGGCGGTTTTTTAAGTTTAGAGCTTTATCCATACTTCTAGACATCGGTTAATGCCCTTTAGATTAGATGAACGTGAAAGAATTCATCAAATTAATTTTAATGATATACTTAACACTTTATTTTACAGAGGAAAGAAAAGGGTATGCACTCCATGTGGAATTATCCCATTTATGTTTTGAGTTCATTTGCTTCGGTTAGAATTTCAACTTATTATGAATTTGAGATTTGCCAATTCAAGAGCTTTTATTTGTGCTGTTACACTTGATTGTGCAAAAATTAATAGCCACTGCGTCTTTGTAGGGCTTCCACATATCCCTTGTGACGTATTCAATGTAATGCCTATCACCAATCTCTGTAAGACGTTGTATAACTTTGTTCGATTAGGCTTAATATCAAAGATGGTTCTACCTTTACGTTGGTCAATACAAGACGTGTTTTACGGGTATTCACGTTCTCTGAATGCCACATAGTCCATAAAAACGTTCCTAACGGTCTTCTCGTCAACACCAACGCTTTTTGCAACTTCTATAAAAGTCTTAGACATTGATTGCTCTTCGATGGATTCTAACAGCTTTTTGGTCATACTACGCTTTTCATCAACGGATATAAGGCGTTCCCAAAAGGTTGAGTTACATTCACTACATTTATATCTTCTACGGTTCAGTTGTAAGCCCACTCGCTTTAAACGAATGCGCAAATCCATGATTAGTTGCTTTCTTGAACTGTGGTTGTACAGCTTGTTAAAACCGAATTCAGGACAACGTTCAGGTGGTTAGACCGCTTCAACTTTACATCTTATTGGTTTCATTTTCTTGTGTTGGTCCAATTGCTGTTAGATCTGGAAGACATAGCAGGTCTGTCATGTTGTTCATCCTTTAAAAAGAATGTAGGATATTTCCCACATTCATTACTGTATTGGAACTAATATTTCACACAAATGATTATCAATCATTTGTGAAGTATATCTTTCTATAATTGGTTGTTCTCTTATTGATAGATTATTTTTTTCTATCTCAGAAAAAATATTGCACCAAAATTCTCTGACTGCATCTTTTGTATGGTCAAGCAAGAAAACAGCGTATTTCCCACCAGAAAATTTACCAACTTGAGCTGGTTTTGCCACATTAAAATCTTTATTTATAACAACGCAAACATCATAACGACATTCCTCTTTAGGAGTAACCTCTGGGTTATCTTGTGGTATCCCTAAAATTGTATAATTATCAAAAACACCATTCAACTGTGCCCACTTTTTAAAAGATTCCATTAGCTCTTTGTTTTGCTTCTCACCATACTCTCCAACGTTTCGGAAATAAGCAATCCTTGATTCAGATAATTCTTCAATAGTTATTTTCATAATTTAGTCCTCCTTTCTTAGATAAGGTAATGCGATTTAAAATGTTTTTCAAGTTCTTTTTTTAAAGAATTTGATTATACTATGGTTTAATTAATCTATTAATCCACTACATAATCCGATTTATGATGTAATTTTTATCAAGTAATTTAAATAGTAATTCCACTATATATTCCGAAGACCCGAAATATTAAACTTCCAAAAATAATCTTTTTCATATTGAACTCCCTAATATTAATGTTGCATCAACAATCCTGCCTATATACTGAATTAAACAAACACCAACCATTTGAAAGGTTATAGTAATCCGAGTTTATCATAGGCTGCTTAACGCTAAGAGAAAAGCGGATCTTTTAAAAGAATGTATCACTTATAATTTAGGAAATCAGGAAAATAACGGAAAACCTTCTATAAGATAATTTTTTCTATACAAAATAGCTAAAAAACATTAATATGTCATACTAATTTTCGTATAGACTCAACGATGATTAAAATATTTTCGAAGATTATAATTAACCTAATATAAAAATAATTCAAAGGGGACCTTAGCATGAAAATTGTTATTGCACCAGATTCCTATAAAGGAAGTTTGTCAGCATTAGAAGCTTCGAAAGCAATCGAGCGAGGGGTCAGGAAGGCGCTGCCTGATGCCGAGACTGAATTGGTTCCTGCAGCGGATGGCGGTGAAGGTACGATGGATAGCCTTGTGGCAGCTACAAATGGGCGAAAAGTTGAAGTGACCGTTAAAGGGCCTTTACTCCAAGACGTTCAGGCAGCATATGGAATCTTGGGGGATCAGGAAACATGTGTGATTGAAATGGCCAGTGCATCCGGTATATGTCTAATCGATCCAGATGAGTTGAACCCATTGATAACAACTACATACGGGACAGGGGAGCTCATTCAAAAAGCATTGAATGATGGCTGTCGAAAGTTCATTTTAGCGATCGGTGGAAGCGCTACCAATGATGCCGGAGTTGGAATGCTTCAGGCTTTGGGAATGAAGGTGTTTGATGATGAAGGGAATTCGTTGGGATTAGGGGGTGCTGAACTATCGCGTGTATCTGAAATAAATACAGAGGCTTTTGATCCAAGAATTGCAGATTCCGAGTTTTTGATTGCCTCGGATGTTCAAAATCCGTTAGTCGGACCGGACGGGGCATCAAATGTATTCGGACCCCAAAAAGGGGCCACCCCTGCCATGATTGAAATGCTTGATAAAGCTTTATCATCATGGGCTGATTTAGTCGAAGTCAAGACAGGCATTCACTTGCATGATAAAGCTGGTGCTGGTGCTGCTGGTGGAATTGGAAGTGCATTTCAAGCCTTTTTCCATGCGGAAACAAAAAGGGGTGTCGATATTGTTATGGAATATACGAAACTTGGTGAAAAACTGTACGATGCTGATTGTGTCTTTACCGGCGAGGGCCAAATCGATTACCAAACTGCTTCAGGTAAAACACCAATGGGAGTTGCACAAGAAGCGAAGAAGCATGATATTCCCGTATTTGTTTTGGCTGGATCAATCGGAACTGGTATTGAGGCTTTATATGACCATGGAATAACTAGTGTTCATAGTTTGATGAACGCTCCTATGCCTTTAAAGGAAGCAATGGAAAGAGGAGCTGAATTGTTGGAAGCTTCAGCAGAACAAGTAATGCGGACTTTTTTGGCAGCGATTAAAAATAGGGGGTAATCGTATGTTATTTATTGTTTTGGCAGTTGGAGTGTTCTTAATTGTTTTTTCGACAACTAAATTCAAGCTGCATCCGTTCTTATCGCTTCTATTAGGCACTTTATTTGTGGGTTTTGCTTCTGGAATGCCGCTGAATCAGATCGTTGAGAATATTAACGGCGGTTTTGGCGGACTGATGACGAGCATTGGACTTGTAATCGTTTTCGGGACAATAATCGGGACCATTTTGGAAAAGGCAGGGGCTGCATTACGAATGGCTGAAGTCGTATTGAGGATTGTCGGTCCTAAAAAACCGCAGCTTGCCATGAGTATGATTGGTTTTATCGTATCCATACCCGTTTTTTGCGATTCAGGTTTCGTTATTTTATCGAGCTTAAGAAAAGCATTGGCGAGACGCGCAAAAGTAGCGGTTGCTTCCATGTCAGTTGCGCTTGCAACTGGTTTGTATGCGACACATACACTCGTGCCTCCAACTCCAGGGCCAATAGCAGCAGCCGGGAATATCGGAGCGGATGGATACTTAGGGACGGTCATTTTGATTGGTCTTATTACGGCCATTCCAGCTGCACTTGCTGGTTATATATGGTCAATGAAAGTAGCGACCAAGATAGAGGTTGAAGATGACAGAAGCCACCTGGATTATGATTATGATGAAATTGTCCGTTCATTCGGCAAGATGCCTTCTGCATTTCAATCATTTTTACCGATCGTTTTACCGATTGTCCTGATTGGAGCCAGTTCTGTATTAACGCTCTTTGGTACAAAGGGGGGTATCGCCGAATTTTTCGTATTCCTTGGCCAGCCGGTCATCGCATTGCTCGTTGGAGTAATTGCAGCTCTGACATTGCTGCCTAAATACGATGAAGAAACGTTGACAAACTGGATAGGAGCAGCCTTATTGGATGCCGCGCCAATTTTATTGATCACCGGGGCGGGCGGAGCATTTGGTACAGTCATTAAAAATACGGGGATTGCAGATATCATCCAAAGTTGGGATATGGGCAGCATCTTTAGCGGCTCCTTGTTCCTGTTGGTCCCGTTCCTAATTGCTGCTGGGTTGAAAACAGCTCAGGGTTCTTCCACAGCATCCCTGGTCATCACTTCATCTTTGATTGCCCCCATGCTTCCAACCTTGGGTATTGAAGGAGCTGTTCCACTTGCACTGGTAGTCATGGCTGTTGGTGCAGGTGCTATGACTGTAAGCCATGTAAATGATAGCTTCTTCTGGGTGGTCACCCAATTTAGCGGGATGAAAGTGACGGATGCCTATAAAGCTCAAACGATGGCAACCTTAATACAAGGGGTAGTCACGATTATCACGACGATGATATTATGGATCATTCTTGTGTGATATTAACATAATGGAAAAACGGAGAGGCGTGAAACGCTTCTCTTTTTTATGCTTAAATAGAATATATTTTCATTTTTATGATGTTGTAAGAACTAAAATAGTGTATGATACATAGTATAAGGTATGGTGTACGTCACATAGTATAGAGAAGAGGTGATTGGATGAGCACTTTACTGAATTCATTAACCACTGAGCTGCGCAGAGGCACTTTGACATTAGCTGTTTTAAGTCAGCTCAAAACCCCTCAGTATGGGTACTCGCTTGTCCAGCGTTTAGAGAAGTCGGGAATTACCATTGATCAAAGTACTTTATATCCTTTGCTTCGCCGCCTGGAAAAACAAGAATTGGTCACCAGCAGCTGGGATACTTCTGAAAGTAGACCGCGCAAGTACTATTCTTTAAGTGATTATGGGGGAGAAATCTTCACGCAGTTAAAGGAAGAATGGGAAAAAACTTCTCAAGAGCTTTATATATTATTAAAAGGAGAGGGAGAAGATGGAGCAGATTGAACTTTATATTCAGGAAGTGACACGCAGGCTGCCAGAAAAAAACCGGGAGGATATTGCGCTTGAGCTTCAATCCACAATCGAAGATATGCTTCCGGAAGATCATTCGGAGCAAGACGTGAAAGCGGTACTTTTAAAGTTAGGAGATCCGGTTACACTGGCAAGTCGTTATCGTGATCGGCCAATGCATCTGATCGGGCCTCGTTATTATGATGTTTATATCAGTCTGTTGAAAATGATTTTACCAATCGCTGCAGTCATTTCACTGATCGGGTTAGTAGGGGATAATCCGTTTCGGGATACGGGAAATACGGTTATGGAAGCAATTTTAAAAATAATTGGGAATGGAATATCAGGTATCATCAGTACAGGTATCCAAGTGTTTTTCTGGTTAACGCTTTCATTTGCCATTTTAGAACGCTTGGATACTTCAAAAGACCAGTCGCCTTTAACAAAAGACTTGAAACCATGGACACCGGAAAACTTAAAAGATATTCCGAACATTTCAAAGAAAAAAGCGGTCCCTATGATCGAGGTTTTTGCAAGCTTGTTAGGCCTTTCCGTATTCGCAGCCATTTATTTCAATGCAGCAAACCTCTTAGGCGTCTATGAAAAAAGAAATGGCAGTCTCATTTTCGTGACACCTTCTTTCAATCAAGAAGTCTTGAATTCCTATTGGCTGCTGGTATCATGCGTCGTCATCATTGGGGTGCTGTTGGCGATTTATAAATTATTTTTAAGGCGATGGACCCTGAAACTAGCCTTATTTCATGCCATATACCAGCTGTTATCCACTCTCACTTTCATCATCATTATCAGTAATCCTGATTTATTGAACCCGGAATTCCTTGCATACCAAAGAACACTATTCTCAATCGATGAATGGAAAACCTCGATTTACTGGGGTCTCATACTCATCACCATCATTTTTGCCGCCTACGATTCATATAAAGGCTTCCGAAAGGTAAAAATCCGTTAAGGCACAGCATCTTAGCTGTGTTTTTTTTGTTTAAATGTTTTGTGAAGGGAAAAGTGGGCTTGTCTGAATGGATATTTCTCAAGATACAAGGGAAAACAGAAAACACCTCATATGCTGTATAGTTTTTAACTAACTATACAGCATATGAGGCGTTACATTTCAACCCACTTTTTTATTGAACTGCATCGAATTGATTAACTTTCCACGTTGATCCGGACTTATAAAAGGTAACTGTTCTTTTTACCGAGTCACCGTCGACAGTAGGTACAGTTAAATTATAGGATCTAACGTTAGTTTTTTGATAGGCCAATTTAATTTTTGCTTTTCTCCACTCTAACATGCTGTCGCCGTCTCCGATTGGACGGGCTAATTTCCCTTTATGGGTAATGTAGTTATATTTGGTCAGTCCTTTATCAATTGCGTTATTAGTAAATGTCTCTTCTAAGTAGTTAGTCAATTTATCTTTTGTATTGAACTCTTGGCAAATGTATGAAAACTCTGTCCCTTTATAAGTGAATGTTTTTTGTGAACATGAACGGTTTTTGTATCCATGTAATGCATTCCAAAAATGTTTGCTGGCATTATCGGCTATCTTTAATGCATTTGCGTCAGATAAATTCTGTGATGTGGTTTGTGCGGTAACTTGAGCACTTAATGTGAAAGAAATAATGATGATGGATAATAGCAAACTTAAAAACTTTTTCATACTTGATCTCCCCAATCCCTAATAGGATACTTATGTAACGAAAACTTAATTAATATTACAATTGTTACATTTATATTACAACATGATTGGCGTAAGTAAAAGAGAAATCTTGTTAATTTTTAAATAAATTTTTTTATATACATCGTTTGTTCACTTTATTCTTTTTGAAAGGACTTGGCTGTTACATACTTATTCCACCAACTGGCCTATTTAAAACCCAGCAGATAATACTTTTTCAATAACAGGACAGGTTAATTCATTATATTTTCATTAATATTAAGATATGTACAAAGAACCCGAATTTCCCGGTTAGAGCCCGAAAATAATAAAACATTAAGGTTTGACAAACTTTCTGATCTTAACGTATGATAAAAATTATACTTGAATACTTTCTCCTAAGGGGAGTAGCTTTTACAACAATGTCGTCATTACGGAGTTCAACGCTCTCGGTGTTGTTGGCAGCATATTGTTGTTAGCCAGACCTTACCTATTGGTAAAGGTCTATTTTCAATTAGTAAACCTTTACCGAAATGGGTAAAGGTTTTTTTTGTAGTCCTGATGATGAAGCCCTTCAGGAAATGTATAAATCTGTGGGATGATAAAGAAAAAAAATAAATATAAATGGAGTGTATTCTTTGATACTTAGAAAATCTTTATTACTTTTAGGGATAGGTTCAGCACAAATAGATTTAATCCTTCCAAAAAATACGTATAAATCCGGTGAATTAATAAACGGCTATTTTTTGATTAAGGGTGGTACCCAGGAGCAAAGAATAAGAAGGATCGAATGTGATTTAATTATGGATACTCATTCTACGGGAATGGAAAATACCCTTAAGACGAGCACCATTTTATCTTCAAGTGAGATTGAGTCAGGGGAAAGCAATGAAATTCCTTTTAACTTTCATCTTCCTATATTAAAGGAGCCTTATAAGCGTGGGGTTTCCTATCGCCTTAAAACAAGACTTATATTGGATAAAGGGATAATAGGAAAGGATGATGATTGGATTTTAATCGATTCTGAATAAAGTTGAAATAGAGGTGTGAACATGGATATCTTGAATTTAACGGAGCGTGCTTTGGATTATTTGAAGGAATTCTTATTAATGAGGCTTTTTATATTAGCTTTACTGTTATTGGCGGTATATTATATTTTAAATAAAATGGTCGAATGGTTCTTTAAAAGATCTGATTTTTTTGAGGAAGAAGTGGAAAAAACGATACAGGGGGTTACTCGTTCCAGTCTCAGGTACGGCATAGCTGTGATTTTCCTCATTTATTTGATTGGACAGTTCATAGATATAAAAGGAATTTTGGCAGGAGCGGGGATTGTGGGAATCGTTATCGGATTTGCCGCTCAGCAAATGCTTAAGGATATTCTATTGGGATTCGTAAGGCTGTCTGATAATGAATTCCGTGTAGGGAATTTTGTGACATTCAATGGGACAAGTTCCGGAACTGTAGAGGAAATCGGTGTCAGGTTCATGCAGATCAGAGAATGGTCAGGAAAATTGCTGACCATCCCACACAGTGAAATCAGGACGATTCAAAATTTTAATAAAGGTAGAATGCGAATCATTGAACGCATAACAGTAAGTTACCAAGAAAATCCCGATAAGGTAAAACGGCTATTGGAAGAAATATGTCTTATCTGCAATGAGAAATATGACGATAGCCTTCTAAGGCTAGAGGATGGTACACCTGAAGAGGATTTCAGATACATTGGCATTACGGATTTAAATCCGAATCTTAAATATGTGGGATATGAACTATGCATAGTGGGGCTTGTAAAACCTGAACATTACTTTGAGACAGCAAGAAGTGTTAGGTTTGAGATGATGGCTGCTTTACATGAGCATCAAATTCTTATGCCATCTTCTCATTTACTTGTACAGGCGAATCCGAATTATGAAGGTATGCTAGAGAACTGATAAGAAGCATACACTTGCACGGGCTCTTCCAGGAAAAGATCATGAAAAAAATTGTGGCGAAGTGGTACAAAGTACAGAAGCATTACTCAGCAAAAACCCTGAAAACTTAAGAATATAAAAGGGTTTTCTTTTAATTGAATTTTTATCTTGATTTTTCAGATTAAATGGATTATTATAAATTTAGCATAAAATGGAAGGGGAACGTTTAAACAATGATCATTTAATCCTATTATTTAAGAAAAAATGCGTGTTAAATACGATCTTTTTTTCTGGATAGGATTAGTCTGTACATTAAAATACAAACAAAGATCATTGTGTTCCTTCAATTAGGGATATCATACCTTTTTAAATTTGTATTGTACTGCCTCCTGTCCAGATATTTCACAGGAGGTTTTTATATTGGAAAAAAACTCATCTGTAACATTGAGTAATAATGAACCTAACTTATTTACAAATCGTGTATTTCGGGCCATCATCTTTTCAGGCTTGTTTTTACAAATTGGGATATGGGTGCGGAATTTTGCAGTTTTGTTATTCGTCATGGAAAAGACAAATGGAGATGCCTTTGCCATTTCAATGATTTCAGTAGCGGAATTCGCACCCATTTTTATTTTTTCATTTATTGGAGGGACGTTCGCTGACCGCTGGAGCCCGAAAAAAACGATGGTTTGGTGTGATATTTTAAGTGCAATATCCGTATTTGCTGTGCTTACCACGCTTATCCTCGGAAGTTGGAAAATGGTGTTTTTCGCAACTTTGATTTCGGCGATACTTTCTCAATTTTCTCAGCCATCAGGCATGAAGCTATTTAAAATGCATTTGCCAGAAAGTCAAATTCAAACTGGGATGTCAGTTTATCAGACCGTTTTCGCAGTATTTATGGTTTTAGGTCCGATTCTCGGTACATTTGCCTTCCAATCATTCGGGATCAATATCTCGATTGCTATAACTGGCCTCGCGTTTTTATTTTCAGCTGGTGCACTAGCTTTCCTTCCAAAAGATCGCATACTTGATGAACAAAAGGCCAAGACAACATTGTGGCAGGAAATGAAAAGCGGAGTGAGCTACGTGTTGCGAAAAAAAGAACTGAGTCTGCTTGGTTTATGTTTTCTCGCAGCCGGGCTCGGACTGGGCTTCATTCAGCCGCTCTCGATATTCCTTGTTACCGAACAACTGGGTCTGCCTAAGGAAAATCTTCAATGGTTATTTATGTTGAATGGGGTTGGTATGATTTTAGGCGGAGCAGGAGTGATGATTTTTGCCAAAAAGGTGGCACCTCAGAGATTATTAGCATTTGGAATGCTTGTGAATGCCATTGGAATAGCGGTAATGGGGCTTTCAACAAACCTTTGGGTTACACTTGCTGCCGAGTTCTTTAATGGACTGATGCTGCCTTGTATTCAAATTGGGATTAATACATTGATATTACAGAGGACCGAAGGCGAGTTCATCGGAAGAGTCAATGGAATCTTAAGCCCATTGTTTACTGGCTCCATGGTTTTGACTATGAGTGCTGCAGGAGTGTTGAAAGAGCAATTTTCACTCGTTGCCATATTTGAAACCGCGGCTTTCTTTTTTATCCTAGGGATGTTTTTCATTTTGCCATTGTACAATCAAAAGGCCGAAACAAAACCCTTGGAAATTCAATCGTAAGTGTTAGTGATTGACTTGGTTGGAGAAAACGAGAGGGAAATCTCAATTTAACATGAAGATATCAGTTATATCCATATTGACTTTAAAGCAAAGCAGCCAATTGAAGTGAACCCAAAAAGTTAGACACTTTATTTACTTACGCTGCTTCTAAGGATTGAGTTCGGTATTGCACCGGACTTAATCCTTTTAATTTTGCCTTGATCCGTTTGTGATTATAGTATTCGATATAGTTTTCCAGCTCTTGTTTGAAATGGGACATGCTGCTTTTCTTTTGTTCTTATATTCTTGAATAAGAAGAGAAAAGGAGATCTTCGGAATTTGGGAGAAATGTATCTGTTATACCTTTCGAATATTAGATAGGGATCGACAAAGACACATATGTAATGACATTTATTTTTGACTTTGACTATACTAAGTGGGATGTAGTAACTGCCCAACCTTTTCCTAAAACAGTTGCTGAAAAATCATGGCTTGTACGTTTAGATTTTCCCAAAGCACCTGGAGCTAACTTAGTCCAAGGTCGAATAATTTAAACCAAAAGTAAAGTAAGGAAAAAGGATGGTTGTTTGGTTCCAATACCATTAAATTGCTATTCCTTAATGAACTAACGGGTACTTTAGCTGAAGATCGGAGCTGTATTTAAGGCATCTTTTTATTTATGCAACTTTCGGGGCAGATAGTTGAACAACTTCATAGGTAATAATGTATTTTATATAATGGAATTACAAAAGAAGGACTATTTTTCTTTAACATGAGGAGAGAAGAAATGTGCGATTAGCTACTGCATTAGATAATGAGAAATCTAAAGAAATAAGAAAATGGTTAGAACAATACATATTTCCAAACGATTTCCTTGAAGATAACTTTTTTAATACAAGTACAGTTTTATATTCGGTTGATTTGAATAATCACCTTACTCTTTTCCATTCAGTTGTTCATAATCTAAAACCTGCAAAATTTTCTCCAGAAGATTTAAATGAATCTTTATTAGAAGGATGTAGAATGTTTGGAATAAATGAGGGGTGTAATTATTTTAATGTTAATGTTCACGATAATATTTCACGGGTAATAGAAAGCATTGGAACTTATAGTTTAAAGAGACAGGATAAAACATCTGTATTATTTCCATTGTATTACCTATTGACTGAAAACACTGCAGATGAAGGCGGTACTTCTTATACTGGGCTTATAGGCAAGGATAAAGAATGGATGTTATCAATTGAGTTCGAGAATGAGATAATTTTTAAAGTTCATGGTAATGAAGAATTTTGTAATTTTGTTAAAAAACTATTATTACAGAATAAAGAAACATGAATGTAATCATTATTATTCAACTATCAGGTGCTTTACTTCAATAAGGAGTTCACTTCGGCAGCTCTTTTTCTTATAGAACTATAGGTGCAGGATAGCATTCCTGTAGATTGTTAAATATCAGGTTTGAAAAAAATAGAGCTCCTCATTAAGATAAGCGTATAGAGTCCAATCTAACTCAGAGTCTTAAGGAGGGCCTGATTATGAATTTTAAAATGCAAGACAAACAAAATCAACTAATTGAAAGAATATCTGTTATACATCTTATTATTGGTGTGGATATCACTCAACAATTACAATTAACTTCCGTGGAATTGTAGTTGGAGACCCTATTACATTTGAAAATAATAAAGAGGGGTTCGTTTAACTATTAAACTGGATTCATGATTTAAAAAGATTAAAAAACTTAGATGCAGCAAAATAGTAGGTATGGAGCTACAGGCCATTACTGGATTAACCTTTCAAAATGGTTATATAACCAAAACATTGGGGTAGTTACTGTGAATCCCCACTTAGTTAAAAGGAATAAAGAGAATCGTGATAATACCCAATCTAAGAGTGATAAAAAGATGCGCTCGTTATCGCGGATATGTCAAAAACAGCTACTATTCCTTTATTGGCCCATCATCAGAATCATTTGAGAAGCTTATAGTTCTAATGTCTAATGTGATGTGATTGTTAATCGTCTCGTAATGTCTATTAATCAAATAAATTGATGGGTAGATGTTGTCTTTCCAGAGTAGCGACAAGTGTTTAAAGATGTTTCATGCAAAGGAGCTATCGCAACCCTTCGCTTGTTTCCAACTCCTGATCAACTATCTTCAATGGTGCCATTAGATGACATGAGGGGATGGAAGTCATTAATGAAAAGATAGGAAATGGGAATGGTGAAAAACAAGAGGTATAGAATGGGATACACCTTAAAAGTGGTTAGTAATGGATACAGCTCCATACAGGTTATACATGGGTAGTGGATATGGACTTGGAGAAGTTCTTCGATAAAGTGAATCATGACAAGCTCATGGGAAGATAAACGAGTTCTCAAACTGATTCGTAAATTCCTTCAAGCAGGCATTATGATAGGCGGACTTTCATAAAAGTGAGGAGGTCCATTAAGTCCTTTATTATCGGAAACCGTTTTTCTGGTTGTTCACACTACCCTTTTTGTCGTCATACTGAAGCAATTAATAATTAAAAAGAGCCTACCTCCAATTGTTAGACACCGTATAACAATTGGAGGTGCAGTTTTTTATGACGAAATATACGGTGGAAAAAAATCGTATCAATAGATTACGCAAGAACGAAACATGAGCACAACGTCATCGAAAAGATGGGTAACTAGTTATCGAGAACATGGGATGAAAGGATTAGTTTCATTCTATACAACTTATCTTTATAGGTAGGTGGCATAGTATCAATTTTTACTGTTTACCGGTCAGATGAGGTGTTTTACCGGTTGAACGTCCAGTCAACAGAAAAAACTGGACACACTTTCTGTCCAGTTTCGCTCGATAATAATAATTAAGCTGTTGGGACCATGACATCCAGAAGAGGCGGGTACTGCTGGCAGCCGAAGATGTCTCCTTCGCCTGGACTTCCGCTTGGTGCCGAGCGTTTGATTGTGAATTTGATTGCATTTGCCGGATCAAATTCGACAAAATCGGTGATTCTATCTTCTGAAATGTTAAAAAGGTTAGAAACTGTTGTGCGGGTGAGAGCACCGCTGTTTCGAACTAGATCGTAGTTTTCTTTTTCACGGAAAATGATATCGAATGTAATTCTATCTGTGCCCGCGTTTTTACTTCGAATTGTTTTTGCGAGTTCTTCTAATTTTTTGGCCATGTTTTTTCCTCCTTATGCATTTACGGCTTCATTAATGGTTTCGATGTGAAGATCAAATAATTCCATTGGGTCTTGTACCGGCACGGTATGGTTCATTGTCCAGGAATAAGAAGCGGTAGACGGCAGCACTTCATCAACAACGAATGAAGCTGTTCCGGCTGTGCCTTTTACTTCAGGAAGCCGTGCGTAGAAAATTTGTCTTGTGCCCATTAATGTGACGGCTTCTGCCAGTTCTTTTGTTTCGGCAATCCCTTCGATAACGATGCACAGTTCATGGGATTTAATTTCTTTTACCGGCTCCAAGTCACCCATAACGCCATCTTTACCGAACGTGCGGAAATTCAAGTGGTAGTCGATTCCTTGGAACTCTTCAGCGACTTGCTCTTTGCAAAGTTCAATTACTTTGTCGATGTTCTGGATTGTATATGGATCACGTACACCGGCAATGCCGATGTATTTTTCCCCGACTTTTCCTGAGCCTTCTAATTTCACTTTCATGTCGCCTTCGATCGGCACATATTTTTGGCCAGTGATGCGTGTTGTTTTTTCATCGAACTGCTCGTATTTACAGTTGGTCATATCAAGCATTCCACCTACAAAGTATTCGAAGTAAGGGTTAGCCCGCTCATACATCGCGTGGCCGGCAACACTTGCGATAGTACATCTTTGGTGAGGGGACATTGCCGTTACTTTGATATCTTCATGTGTGATTGTGCCTATAACGCTTTCTTTGGCTCCGTAAGGCTCTGCACAAAAGGAAGCGCATTCAAGAACTTTCCCAAGATAGTATGCATGCTCTTCTGGGAATCCTTCGTAAATCGCCGGCGCTGCAAAGATCGCACAATCGCTTGAACGTCCGCCGATAATAACATCTGCGCCCATTTCTAGCGCTTTAATGTAAGGATGGATTCCGGCTACACCAACGATACGGGTTGTGCGGTCAATCTCTTCTTCTGTTAATTCATTGCGGCCATCAAGACCTTCTAATACAATATTGTTTTGTAATTTATCTTTTAAGTAAGATGCTTCTACTTCTGAATAAAAATAAGCAATTTTAAATGGCGGTAGGTTGTGTTCTTTAGCAAGATCTTTAATGATCTGTACATATAAGTCGACACGGCTGTTGGAACCACAATCACCGGCAGAACCGACAAGCATCGGTACATTTTGTTCGCGAGACGCAAGAAGCATCAGTTCTAAATCGTGTTTTTGCCATTTATACATGCTGACGGAACGGTCGGCTCCGAGAGCGGCTGCACCAATATCGTCGCTTCCTGAATCACAGCAGTAGTAATCTGGTTTTGTCGCTGCTGCAATTTTAAAACTTTCTTCTTTCGTTGGTGCAAAACCAAGGTGACCATTAGGGCTGACAATTCTAAGCTCTTTTTTCATTTTGACCCCTCCTGTTTTAGTACGTGTTATAACCACTCATTACAATATATCGCGTTAAAAGTTGAATGTCAATTCTGAAAATTAAAAAAAGTCCCGAAAGAGTGGATCGGGACTTTTACAATGAATCAGGAAATGGGCGATTAATGAAAAACCTGTATTTGTCACCATGATAAAAGGCTTCACGATATTCCAGAGGCTCTGTATCATGGTACATAATAGATGTTACTTGAAAGATCGGCCAGCCTTCTGACACATTCAGTATAGAAGAAAGGCGGGTGTCCGCTGTAATGGCTTCAAATGTTTGCTCTAGGTGCGTCGGCTTAATCGAAAGCTTTTCGCGATAAAGATCAAGAGTAGAAAAGGGAATCTGGTTTTCTTCGGCTTCTTTTGCTACAGCAAGCATTCTTTCGCCGATGCGTGCCGGAAAAATGCTGTCATAAAACACAATCGGATGGTCATCTCCATAGCCAAGTAGCTGGAGTTCTATTACCTTATCGGTTAAATCAATGTTCAGCACTTTAGCGACTTGCACCGTGCTCATAGCCTGCTCGTAAGAAACGATTTTCGTCGAGGCAACAATGCCTTTTTGAATCAACGTTCTATGGAAGCTTTTTAATTCACCGAGCGGCTGATCGAGTTTGCTTTGTGAAGCAACAAATGTGCCGACTCCGTGAGTCCGCTTTAGCAGACCTTTGTTTTCCAAAATATCGATCGCCTGGCGGACTGTGATCCGGCTTACGCCATGCAGTTCACATAATTCTCTTTCAGAAGCGAGTTGCTTTCCTGGTTCCCACTCACCGGATTCTATTTTTTCTTTAAAAAGAAGGCTCAATTGTTCGTATAAAGGAATCGAGCTGTTGCGCGTTAGCATATGGTCACCTTCCTTTACTTATTATAAGAGATTATACCATTGTTTCACCTATAATGAACCTAAAAGACTTGATAGTGGGAGAAAAGGACCGAATTCGCTTGAAAAACATTTACAATTCAGAATTATCTGATATAATCATCTAAAAGTGGATATAACCACTGGATTTGGTTGTTATATCAAACTGATAATTTTGTTAAATAAAGGAGGAAAAGTATGTTTGGAGTGCCGATGCCAATCGTTTTTTTGCTGGTACTGCTCGTATTTGTGGCAGTCATGTTTATTAAATTTAAAAGGCCAATGTATGAAATTATGCTGCTGTCCTTTTTGCTGATTGTCAGCTTGTCTGGCCAGTGGGAAAAAACGTGGGAGTATTTGATTTTTCCATCGACAAGCAGTCTATTTTACACGATTTTTGCTTTTATGATCATCGCTGTTATTTTTGACGCAACTAAAGTGGTGAACAGCATCGTTCAGTTGATGTTGGCTGTTGTTGGTCGTTTTCGAGGTGGTGCGGGATATGTGGCGCTGCTTGCGAGTACATTTATGGCATCGCTTTCAGGCACGGGACCAGGGAATGTGGCAGCAACAGGTGTTTTTACGATTCCAATGATGAAACGCTCTGGGTTTCCGCCTCATTTGGCGGCAACCGTTGAAATGTCAGCCAGTATGCTTGGCAATATCATTCCGCCAGCGGGGATTATCCTTTTAACGTATGGCATTATTGAAGAAACGATTCCAGGTGCTGTGACGCTCAGCGCGTGGATGATTGCGGCATATTCGATTGGTGCTTGGTTCTTTATCCAAAGATGGATGACTCTTTATATTTTGTGTCGTGTGTATAAAGTACAACCGATGCCGGCAGCGGAAATTCCATCTGTTTCCGGCAGTTTCAAAAAAGGCTGGGCCGCTTTTGTAATCCCCGCTTTGATTTTCCTGCCGCTATTTCTTGATGCACAGGCAAAAGATTTGTTAATTGGACGATTAGGAGAAGAAGGAAGTGCCGCTTACTCTAGTTCTGTTATGATGTTTACGCCTGGATTAGCTGGAGCGTATGCCATTTTTATTGGAAGAAAATCGATTTCTTCTGGAAGGCTGAAACTCGGAAAGTTAGTTGATATCTTTAGTAAATCTTTGCCGAAAGTTGTGCCGATTGCGGTAACTATTTATTTTGCTTATGCAATTTCACAGGCATTTGCAGGAATTGGCGCGGAAAAAGCCATCCAAGAATGGTTTGTTTCTTTGGACATGAGTGTAACCGCTCTCATTATTATCCTGCCGATACTTTTTGCAGTGCTGGGCATGGTTTTGCCTGGTACGGCACAGGTGGCGATTTTGGGTGGTGCCATGATTTCAGTGTTTAGTGTACTCGGCGGTGATCCGATTCTGTTTGCAGCAATGCTTCCGGCGATGACAGGTGCGTTGGAAGGGATGACACCCCCACTGGCTCTTGGTTTATTTGTCGCTATGGGGATTGCGAACTCCGACTTTTATAAAACAACGAAATTGACGATCATTTGGGTTGTGGCGCACATTGTCTTGAGCATTATACTTTTAACGGGCATTCTGCCTGTGTTCGGATTATAAAGGAGGGAATAACATGGCAGTACTTCAAAAAGCGTATGCGTATACATCATTTTTAACAATCGCTCTCGGTTTTATGGTGGGTCTTTTATATGTTGTGGCTTTTATTGTTGGAGGATCAGCAGGAGAAGAGATTTCTTTATTCTCACAGGCAGCGATGACTTGGGGCATTCGGTTAGCGTCACTGGCCGTTTTATTTGGGATTGTTTATATTTACATATCTAAAGAACACTCTTTGACCATGGATTCGGATAAAGAAGATTTAAAAAAGATAGAGGAAATAGTTGAACCTAAGGAGGAAAAGCTGGGGGATTTTACTGTATAAATGAATAGTTTTTAAAAATTACCCCTTTCTCTACAAGCTGAGAGCCTTTTGAGGGCTCTTTTCTTTTGGTTGTAAGTCTTTTGATTTTTTGATTTTGATCTTCGGCTCGCTCGGTATGGCGGCTTGCCGTAAATGGAACAGGAACTTAAGGATGTGGCTTTGAAATCGAACAGAGCTGTAGTAAATCTACTAGGCGAAACTTTAATAGAAGCAGAAGAGGATAAACAGGATATACAAGTAGTATTAGCGGTTTGGCAGGCCAAAACGATGGACGTTTTGGTTCTGCAAGAAGGTTGCATAGTGAGTATGTCAACTCCTTATCCTCCCGCTTCCTTTCGGGTTCGGTCCGGTACCGTTGACATACCCCAAACAACTATCTCTTATCTATGTCTTCACTTTAAGATATGTTGATCATTTGTTACTGGCAATTCTCAAATTAACAATTAGCCATACAACTTGAATAATTAATGGAAATATAAACGCAATCAATAAAACTATGAATGCCACTGATTTAAGCTCAGGTGTTTGAGTAACACCGGCGCCATCAACCTTTCTTAGCCAAATAATAGCTGCCCCTATCACAAAAATGATAATCCAAAATATGTTACCCATCCACCAAAAACCCCATCGTTTTTGCACATTATCATTCCTTCCATTTCCTCAACTCTTACAAATTTTGTTAATTTATTATAACAAAATTAAGGTATTTTCTACCATTTAATTCAAAAAAGCGTAATCCCTTGTTTTTGGATAAGAGTGGACTTACCCCTTTCAAGTAGACAACAAAAAAAGGCTATGCTGCCATCTGGCTTCGATATTCAATCGGTGCGAGGTGGCAGAGTCATTTTTGGAAACGTTGATAGTTAAATAAATATAATTTTCAATGGTTTTAACATTATAACAAAATACAAGAATTAAATAATTATGAAAAACCTAAATAAATCCTATGAATTTGAGTCAATATTTTGGACACAAAAAAGTTAAATCTTAAGCTGTATTTCTAATTTGATCTTCAATGCCTTGTGGGGTTTTATATCCTAAGCTGCTGTGAATTCTTTTTCGGTTATACCAACCTTCAATAAATTGGAACATTGTTAATTTTGCTGTTTGTAGTTTAGATACTGTACGTGGTTGACTTCTTCCTTCTTTAATATCGCATGAAAGGATTCAATACAGGCGTTATCGTACGGGCAACCTTTCTGGCTAAAGGATTGCTTAATATATTCGTTCTATTACTAAGAAAAAATACCGTCCTTATCCATCTAAAGAAAAGGTTATTCAGTTAGAAAATTTGCTTAAACGAGACTTTACCACCCAGACCATTAATGAGAAATGGGTAGCTGACATCACGTATATCCACACGTTAAAAGACGGATGGTGTTATTTAGCTTCTGTATTGGATCTTCATTCTAAGAAAATAGTAGGGTATTCATTTTCACGTTCAATGACGACAGAACTGGTCATAAAAGCTTTTAATAACGCACACTTATCACAAAAGCCCTCGGAGGGCTTAGTTCTTCATACGGATCTTGGCTCAGTTTACTCAACATATCCAAAACCATCTTCTTGCCTTGCTCATTAAACATTGAACACGCTTAAGACTTAGAGAAAACCCTTTGGTTAATAAGCTTTCATGAATCTTTGGAGCCCCATACCTTCCCTTACTTTCCAGGTAAATGAGATGAATTTCCTTCGTGAGTTCTTGGTTTTCCTGTTCACGATTGGATACGACTATTTGAAGGGACTGATAATGGCTGCTTCTTGGGATTTCTAGTATTTCACACATCTTCTGTATGGGATATTGTTTCTTGTGTTCCTCAATAAATTCGGTAAGATCTGTCTCGGTTACTTTTTCGCGAATATGGCCATAGTCTTTTTTAAGATTTCAACTTCTTTAACCGAAGGTTTTCCTTCTGTATCGCGGCTAATTTCTTTGGAGTCATGGACTCTTCTCCTAAACCGATTGGAGTAAATTCTTTAACCCATTTATAAATGGTAACTTCTGTTACGCCATATTCGCCGCTTAATTCTTTGACCGAATTACCCGAGTGATAAAGATCTACAATAGTCTTATTGAATTCATTATTATATTTTTTACCTGTATTCTTACGTTCCAAGACGGACACTTCCTCTCAAAAATCATTGTAAGGACTTAACTAAAATGTGTCCATGAAACTATACTAACTCCAGAAGAAAATACTATAAGGGACTTATACTATGCTCAATTAATTCAAACTTGTTTAAATGAGAATAATTTATTAAATGCCAATTATTTGCACAATCATTTAATAGAAATGACTTTAGCTAAGCGGGATAGTACTTGGACGATTTTCATCAATGAGCATCCAGAAATATTAAATAGGGTAACAGATTTACCACTATTTAAAAATAACCAAATACGTTTATCGTATTTAGTGGAAAAAGGAGCAGACATCAATGTTAAAGAAGATGAAGGAAATACTGCTCTCTCATTTGCAGAGCGATATGGAAACGAACTGGTAGTGTTATTTCTAAGAGAACAAGGCTCATAATGAATTACTTGAATTTACAAATATACAAACAAATGGGGGCTTTTCTTAATGCTGCTGCTGTTTTATTCTCTCATCACGATTTGGAGAGTGTTAAGACAGATAGAAGAAAGGCAAAAAAAGAATCGAAATGAAGCAAATGTGTAGTTTTACTTTAAAAAGAGAGCTGTTTTGCCTAAATAAGGAACCAAACTGTTCCCCTCCTGAATGAAACTGCAAGTCTCAATTCATCTATTACTCAAAAGTTCCTCAACCGAATACTTCTATAGCTTTCCAACCACCTTCATTTTTAACGGCAGAAATGGATAAACCTTCTTCCTCTGCATGAGGAAAATTGCAATTTTCCTCGTTATATCATGGCATATTTGCCAACTACACTCTTTATGTTAATAAAATAAAACATTATTCCTATATCTATTTCTTATTTCAATACTAGGGGCCTATGGAAGTGACTTAGTAATTATAGTAATATTTACTTATCTAAAATAGGGAATTGTTGTATTAAAATGGTATTTGAGAATAAATAGAGAAAAAGTACGTTGACTCAATAATGAGGTGAAAAGATGAATTCGGATAAAGTCAGAGCATTAACAAAAGTGTTTCAGGAATCTTCTGAGGAATTAAAATTAGATCAATCAAAATTAATGCAGAGTATACATACAAATACGGAGACATGGGCTGGCGAAGCCCGGAAAAAATTTGATTCAATACTAGATGAAGCAGCTGTCCTATTTCAAAGACATTCAGACAATCTTTATCAAATAAGTAGAGAATTAGAAAGCGCAGCAAATGATGTTGACAAAGTGAGAGAAGAGATTGAAAGACAAAGAGAATTAGAGCGCCTTGCTTGTCTGAAGGATGAGTAGGAACAAAATGAATGAAGGATATAAAGAGGTGTCATATGAAACCGAAGAATAGGGATCGTAAAAGTTTGGAAGAGGAAGGCTGGATCCTCCCGGATAAGAATAAGCAAAATAAAGATGGTAGTTTACTCCCCGGCTGCGGTGGTTTTTTTATTTTGTTCATTCAATTTGGTGTTTTGGCACATCAAATAATCATTCTTTTTTAAGCATACCTTATGTCCGCTAAAGTTTTACAACTGTACTTGCCAATATGATAATTGTTTTGAGAGGTTTAAAATGGCTCGTAATAACAAGGAATGGATGAAAATTGGGTACCGAGTTGTGTCGACCTATTTATCCTGACTTTACAGATTATTCTATTAGGACATCACTTTTTTCATAGTATATAGATGAAATAGTTCATAAAGGAAAAGAAAAGAGGATGATACAGTGGGGAATAAAATTTCAGTAGACCCAGATCGTTTAGAAGATTTAGCAAATGAGTTTGTCTCGCACTTGTCAAAAATTGAAGAAGAATACAAGAGTCTTCATTTGGAACTAGTGAACCTAATTAGCAGTGCTCCAGCAGAGTATAGTCATTGTTTTTATCAAGTAGGAGATCCGTGGGGAACAGGAAATCAATTAGTTGACCTTCTGAGTGAAATGGAGATCGACCTTCGAATGACCGCCAATAAAATTTCCGATGCTGATAACTTAGTTGGTCAACTTTATAAACTGCATGAGAAATATGGAGCGCTCACTGCGATGGGTGCTTTAGTATCAAAGCAGCTGGCATTTTATGGGCTAGGTTTTACGCAATTTATCAAAAATAGTGATGATGTCTATATGTATAAACATATGAATGCCCTAAATAAACTAACAGATGTAGTCGATAATTCCAAATTTCGTAATGTAGCAAGAGCCTATTTAAATCCAACCTTTTTATTGAAAAAATATAGAGATGTTCCATTTGCTGATTTAGTTCACAAAAAGGTTGCTAAATATCTTCCTGGTGATGTTGTTAAGTATACAGATAGTTCAAAGGCATTATTTGAAGGGATTAAGCATCGAGCATTGGACTCTACAACGTTTAAATCATTTCTTCAGACGGGAGCGAAATTTGCCAAAACCAACGCTGTTAGTGCAGTACTAGTAACAGGAGTAATGGAAGCAGGCGGAATGGGACTGAAAATTTCCGAAAACTATGCGAAATATGGAAATAATCTAGAGGTCTTAAAGCGAGAAAATGCAAAAGCGGTAGGAAATGCAGTGAATAATACCGTAGCGATTTCTGGAGGTTCCATTGCGGGAGCAGTCGTAGGAGGTGCTCTAGGAACTTTAGTAGGCCCAGTCGGTACGGTTATAGGAGCCGCTGCAGGTTCATTTGTAGGAGGACTTGTTGGAGAGCAAGCGGCTAAACTTACGGCAGGTATAGCAGAGAAAGCAGCGATTGTCATTAAAGAACCTATACATGATGGGCTTGAACTGATTAAAGGTGGTTTGGAGAAAGCTGGGAAAGTTGTTGAAGGGGTTAATAATGGTGCTGATTTCGTAAATGATCAAATTAAGGATACTATTGCTGACCCAATAAGGAAGGTGGGGGAAATTGGTAAGGGGTTAACGAAAGCAAAAGAAACAGCGAGTTCCCTTGCCGATGGAGCAAAAGATTTTTTTGAGGATAAATTTTCATTTTTTTAAGGAGGATATATGAATACCATTCAATTAAGTATTGAAGAGTTACTTTTTTCATTTTATAGTGAAGGTTTATTTGAACAAGGAATGTCGATTAAGGAAGCCTATTTTCTAACGCTTCAAGATGCCGAGTTGAAATTAATGCTAGAAATTGCCTCTCGCTCTTTGTTAGCAAAAGATATGTTAAAGGAAGTAGATAATCAATATAAGTTAAAAGATGAATTTGCTGCCTATATTCATACATTGAATAATGCAGAAAGTACCGTAAACGCTTCTAAACATCAGCCAGACTTAAATGGAGAAGATAGTATTTCCTTTCATTTTAAAAATGGAGAGGTTTATTTACATAAAGTATTGTACGATCATCAAGTTCACTCTATTTCTAAGCTGCCGAAAGAAGAAATCCTTTCAGTTATAAGCGGTTTTTTCCATTTCCATACGTTAGAAAAGCAAGGTGAAGTTATTCTTCAGTTAAAAAGTGAAGAATTTGAAGAACTTTTAGAAGATGTAAGTCAATCTCATTCTTTACCGGAGTCAATTGTTCAGAAATGGGTAAGTAAAAAGGGAGAGTCTACTAGTATCTTAGAGTTTTTAAATGATATTTCGAATAGAAACGGTAAAATGGATAGTTTAGTAAGCTTAACGTATGACTCAGAGAATAACCCTGACCTAAAAGATCTCTATTTTATGATTCCAGGAAAGAATGAATGTTGGCTAGCTACAAGGGACAACAACCTTGACCTAAGTATTCAGAGAGCAAATGAGGCATCTATTAATCAACTATTATTAGCCAACAAGATTCTTCCAGCTTAAGGAGGTGCATTATTTGGTAAACGTTAAGAAAGAAAATAACACCATTCAGATAAAAGGGTCAAAGTTCATGTACGGGTGGATGTTTCTTGCGACTGTAGGTTTTTTAATTGCTTGTTTTTTCTTAATCATACACGGTTTGAAATTTGAGTCCAAGTATTCTTTATTTTACCTTGGTGGTGGTGTCATCTTTACTCCTTTTTACCTTTACCTATCGCTTTGGTCACTTCCAGGTTTTATTCCAGGAAAGGTCCTGTTAACGATTGTCCAAGGTGAAAATGGTACGATTAAGTCGAAGAAAGGTACAGTTTATATTAAGAATATCCGGAATATCGATTTAGTAAGAAATCCACTGAATTTAATCAATGATATAGTCATTGACACCCTTGATAACAAAACCATAAAAATTCGTACGTATAATTTACTTGATGACCTGGATTATCAGGTGGTCGTTGATCAATATCTTTATCCCTATATTACAGAAAATGCAAAAAAAGTATGGGATCGTAAGGTGGATTTAGATAAATTGCAAAGAGTAGCCAAATACGAGCGGCAAGAGCAGAAAATTGATTAACGATCATTCAAATTAAAAGATCTCAGTCCAAAGCTTGTGATTCGCGTCCAATTGTCTTTTTCATTATCGATGATACACAATGTAAAAAGGATTGTTCATATGCTAGTACTTTTATGTCAAAGAGTTTAAACAAAAATTGAGCGGTAAAAACAACTTCTAATTCAATTTGTTTGCGGTCTCTACAAGTCATGTAGAGTGTGTAATCATTACAACAAAGCGATGCATGTAGAATTTGCATCGCTTTGTTGATTTGTGAGTAATTCCATATCGAATAACTGCTAACATTTTGCTAACGAAATATAATAAATTATGTTAAATCCAAGTAAAAGATGTTACAGCTAGCACGAGCAAAACTTTGATTTCATGCTGTTTCTTTCTACTGTTGTTAAACATATTACACTTTGAAACCACATGGGCGGCATGATGTAATGATTCAAAAAGCCAAAACCAGTCCCACCAGTCACTTCGCACGATAGCATAACATCCTCTTTAGAATCTTGTTGGTGTCATTAATTAGTTAACTTGTATTACAAGTGACCTCCAACTCAAAAGAGAAGGATCTTTTTATTTGTTTGTATGGAAGTTTATATTAAAAAGGCCAGAAGGAATTTTAAATTTTTTAGAGAAATGTTTTGTAGTGATAACTCTGTTCAAGGAGGAAATATTTTAATGACTACATTATCAAATAACAAAATTTCAAGAAATGACCCATGTTTTTGTGGAAGTGGAAAAAAGTATAAGAAGTGTCACAGTGATGTTCATTTAGAATCTAAAGCTGCAAATGTAATTAATTTATACAAAGAGATTAATGATAAAGTTAAAACTTATCAGGAAGAAACAGGAAATATCTCATCTTGTTATAATGGCTGTTCTAATTGTTGCTATGACAGTTTTCCTATATCAGAAATTGAATTTGAATTAATCATGAGGGAAATGAAAAACTGGAAAAATGATAAGGTACAAGAATTATATGACCGAGCTTTAGAGCAATGTAAACAACAAGAAACAGACCATCCGGATATATGGGAAAACTTACAGAGTTACGCTCATGCAAATTCAGGAATTATTCTTAAGCAGCAACTAAACCATGGGAGAATATACCGTAATAGTTTTCCTTGTCCACTATTAGATCCAGAGACGAATTCATGTATGGTATATAATTCGCGTCCGCTTATTTGTAGAACATTTGGGAGTACACATATGAAAGCACAATCAAATGAATTGTATCAAGTTTGTGAATACATCCCAAATTCTAAGGAATTAGAAACTACAACCCCAGCTGTAGATGATGAACGTATCAAGGGGGTTGAAATAACAAACTTAAAAGCTCCAAATGGTCAAATAGGACACCTTAGACCATATCCTATCTATTATTGGTTCCATATCTTCTATGCTCGTACAGAAAAGAAAGTTGCACAGTATAATCATTATGATAGCACTACAAATTTCGATATGCCAATGGATCAAGCTGATTATTATATGTTAAAAGGTTTTAATAGTATTTAATTTTTAAATATGTATTGATAAAATGGATGTAAGTGTACATTTGCTTTTGGTGCGAGACAAAACCATTGTTTTATATTCCCTGAATAACAGTTAATAAATTTTAGCTTTCTCTGTAGCAATGAAAGAATTAAAAGCCGGCAGACATCCAAGTAAGGAAACTAAAATATCTAAGTATCGAGGTACGAAAAATTGGCTTTTAATTTAAGAATTGACTAATAATATTATAGGCCCTTTGTAAAGAGCTTTTCTTAGCAATTATTACAGGTATTTATCTCCCATTTATTTAGCCTTAACAAGTCCAAAAGCATGGTATCTAATATTTTCATTTCTATGTACAAACAAAAAGAGAAGACGAGAAAATCTTCTCTTTTTCCGTTATTTAATCCATTTCACAATAATTGGTTCTTCTCTCAGCAGTTCCGCAGCCTTTTTAGCCTTCTCCTGCTCAGGGTTTGTATATAAGGCAGCCGTTGTGGTTGAAGTATGACCAAGTTGAGTCATCAGTAAATGAATATCTCCTGATTGCTCCATAAAGTTCGTCCCATATGTATGCCTAAGTTTGTGTGGGGACATGGATTTATTGGACTTAAAGGCTTTCGTGTATTTCTTTACTAAAGCCTCGATGGCGCGGTTGGAAAGGGAAGTGGCTCCATCATTCACCCTCGTCAAGAATACATAGGCCGCATCATCGTTTGAGCCCCTATAACGTTCCGTTCGCACAGCTAGGTAATCTTTTATGTCCTGCATGGACGGAGGAGAGACTGCCACTACATCCTTTTTACCACCCTTACGCAAAACGTGTATTTGCTTTTCCTCGAAATCCAAGTCCCGTAGCCTTAAGTTGGATAACTCATTAACCCGTATTCCGCTTCCTAAGAAGAGAGATAAAATCGAAAATCACGTTCCTTGTCCCTTTTAAAATTACATAATGTACGGGCTTTTAGTAATGGCTTCAATCTACTTTGGCGGACTCAACCTGAAAACATTTTTTACCAACAAACAAATTTTATATTAATAATTATTTTTAGAGTACCTGTTAATACTAATAATGGCATGTGAATTAAGAAGGTTTTTCAAAAGACAGGTGAATAGCTTAAATGAAAAAGGAGAAAAGTTAATGTACCTTAAGGACGTAATATATGAAGCAATAAACTGGGATTTGCCGAAGGACGTTGAAGATATATCCATTACAGGTGTCTCCGATAACTCAAAAGAAATAAAAAATGGATACCTTTTTGTTGCCGTAAACGGAGATAAAGAGGATGGCCATAATTACATTAAAGATGCAATTTGTAAAGGGGCTTCGGTTGTGATTGGCGATCGCGATATAAAAGGATTGGATGTTCCTTATCTACGAGTGGAGAACAGCAGTAAAGCATTAGGGGTAATCGCGAAAAGGTTTTATGGAGATCCCAGCAATCATCTGCAAAATAAAGACCAAGGGGTTATTATCAGTTATTTTGATCAATAGTTTGATCCTAACGAATGTTTTTATTAAGATATAAAGGGATAATAGGGCGTCCTTTCCAATCTAAAGCCAATTTGAAAGGTCATTGGTATGGCGAATATTACCATTGTGAGATATAAGGAATTCAGGTAATATACTATTACAAGCTGTACTGTTCGTAATGATATTTAAGTTTTAACCTTTAAGCTGTAATAGGGAGTTTTATATTGAAACAGGAATGTTATGCCTCGTCACTGACTTGGACAACAGGATTTTTTCTGCAAACACCCACTTTGAGGAGTGGTGGTTTAAAACTTTCTTACTGAATACGGCAATGGCGGCTTATGTTGAAACCGGTCTCGTCTGAGACCGGTTTTTTGCGTTATTCAGAGCAACGTACGAGGAATATATGTACAACTTTGTAGTTTGAAAAAAGAACAGGAAATTTCCAACCCATATTGTTCTAATATAATTTATTTTCATCCATCTTACCCACTCACAGATCAGGCTTCTTGATGTTTTGGAGGCATTTACTCTTGCTTTGTATACCGGTTGGCATAACTTGAAGCAACGAAAGCATTGGGTTTAATTTTAGGTTCGACTCCCATGGATTCCATCCTGGTTACCATTTCATTAACAAACTCACTGGTTTTGTTCCGCTTTCCAATCCCGATATCAATATGCCCTTCCATAATGAACGTTGCCCCTTGATATACAGAAGGCAAGACAATATCGATTAACTGATTTTTTCTTTCTTCCGTAAACATGGATACGATCTCCTCAGTTAACGACAATTCATGGGAAATACGTTCATGTAATTGCATCATCCTTCTAGGAATCATCACTTTCCTAATACAACCCCATACACCGTTCCCGACCTGACGAATCACGATTCCTGTAATGAATACTGTATGTTTTTTATGTACTTGCGAATCTGTACCGACCATTAATCGATATTCACCGGAAGGATTTAATTTCATGAACTCTACAATATGAACGAATACCTCTTCAAAGGACATGTCTTTTTCCTGAAGATTTTGAAATGGATTATTATGAATTGGATATTGCCTCATATTATTGCACCCAACCTTTCCCCGGCTATAATCTGATTATTAAATCACTACATGCCGCTCATAACTCATCTTATGAAGGAGGTCCTTGTTTCGTGCCGAGGGAAAATCATGTCTTCAAATGAAAAATAGTCCCCGTTTGAAGGTAAATCAAGAATGAACGCCTATTATTAACGCTTATGAAAATGAAAGAAATAATAAACTTGATAGAACATCCATTAGGTATATTTTCGTTTTCTAAAGAAATTGGTTTTATTACAGGAATTGTGGAGTTGGCGGATTCTTGGTTCCAAACATACTCGGAACAGATAACTGGGACATAAACTCAATTATTTATCGAGTTTGTCTGCAGTCTGCTGGATAGTCTCTTATAGGACTATCCATTTACCTTTTTTAAGGAATTGAACTTAATTTTCATCTCCCCATTTCTGTATTCCCCGACAAAGCAATTGATAAATATTCCCAAAACAAATATACTTTCAAGTAAAGGAATGATTTTATTAGACCAATGGATGTAAGTGGTTTCAAAATATCTGAAAATTCCCACAAAATGAAGAAGTTATAGGTGAAAGGTTGGTGTTTTAATGAAACAATTATCTATTGGAGTTTTTACCTTTATGATGTATTTTGTTCCTTTATCAAGTACTTCACCTGGATTAGCAGAAGTAAAACCCGATTACAAGCTTTATGTGATGGCCCCATTAAGTGAAATAACAGATTGGGAGGCATTTGAAGCTGAGTTGATTCAGTTGAAGGAGAATGGAGTATATGCAATAACGACAGATATCTGGTGGGGATTAGTCGAGAGTAAAAAAGATAATCAGTTTGACTGGTCCTATTATAAAAAGTATGCGGAGGTAGTGAAAGCTTCCGGTTTAAAATGGGTGCCCATTTTGTCTACACATCAATGCGGCGGTAATGTGGGGGATGATTGTAACTATCCCATCCCGAGTTGGCTCTGGAAAAAAGACTCTCCCGAGAACATGGCATTCAAAAGTGAAAGTGGTTTCTGGAATAAAGAAGTACTTGCTCCTTGGTGGGAAGGTACAGCCGATCAGTACGCCGAATTGTACAAATCCTTTGCAAAGAACTTTGCTGATAAGAAAGATTTAATAGCTAAAATATATCTAAGTGCAGGTCCAGCTGGGGAACTAAGATATCCCTCTTATCAAAATGCAGATGACTGGGATTATCCTGAAAGGGGACAGCTTCAAGTTTATACAGAAGGAGCGAAACGGGATTTCAGGCTTACCATGAGGGAAAAGTATTTAACCATAAAAAAGTTAAATGCTGCTTGGGGGAAAAAGTATAAAAACTGGAAGGAGATTCAGCCGCCAGGAAACGGGGATGAATTTTTCACCAAAGGAGGAGCAATCGACACACAATTTGGAAATGACTTTATGCAGTGGTATCAAGGAGCACTTGAAAAGCATCTTTCAAAAATCTCGAAAGTTGCCCATGAACATTTCGATGAAGTATTTGCCGTACCAATCGGAGCTAAAATTTCAGGTGTACATTGGAAAATGAATGATCCAGTCATGCCGCATTCAGCAGAGTATAGTGCCGGATACCATAACTACTCCAAACTACTGAATCAGTTTAAGAAATCGAATATGGCCCTCACGTTCACCTGTTTGGAAATGGGAGATCAAGACGCACATAATGCACCAGCCTATAGCGCTCCTAAAACGTTGGTGACCCATATTGCCACTTTAGCCAATGAAAAAGGAATTTCTTTAAACGGGGAAAACGCACTCCCCTTGATCAATAATGAATGGGGCTTTGACAATATAGCCGAAATGGTTTTTAACTATGATTTTGAGGGATTTACCTTGCTGAGGATGTCATATTTATTCGACGATGAAGGAAATCCAACAAATGAGTTCAGGATGATGACGGATAAATTGGAAGGCAAGTCGATTCCAGTTACATTCACAGTTGAAAATACACCTGTCACACAGGGAGTTTACTTAATAGGAGATAGAGGAGAAATCGGCAGATGGAATGTTGAAGATTACGAATATAAACTCACGCAAAACACAGAAGGCAGCTGGAGTGGAACATTCCGTTTAGCCGCAGATCGACTCTATGAATTCAAGTTCGTCATGAAAGATGAAAATGGCAATATTACTTGGCAAAAAGGGGAAAATAATAATTATAAAACTCCTTTAAATGGAACAGGAAACTATAAAACCTCATGGTAATGGATATATACAGGGTCATGAGGAAATGGTGACTTCCATTTTGTAAGCCCTAATCAGTATGACTAACTAATTAGGGCTTGTGGGAAGTATATAAGATATGGAAAGTTTTCAAAACCTAATTCACTTGATATTTGTGTACTAACCGTCCCATTTCTCTTTAATCGTTCTGTGCAGTGAAATCCCAATTTTGAATAAAAACTGGATAAATATTAGTGGAAATTGATTTAATTGATTTGTAATTACATTAAATAAACATGTGGACTTTTTTTGGATGGAAAAACAAGAAAGGGAGGAATTTAATAAATGAAGACAATGATTACATGGACAGGGGAAATGGCCTTCTCTGGCACAACCCCGTCGGGACATGAATTAAAGATGGATGCTGCCAAAGAAACAGGAGGAAAAAATAGTGGAGCAAGACCCACAGAGTTACTTTTACATTCTCTTGCCGGGTGTACTGGAATTGATATTGTAATGATTTTAAAAAAAATGCGACTTGAAACAATGGGGTTTCAAATAGAAATAGAAGGGTCACGGGCAGAAAATCACCCAAAACGGTTTACCGATTTCCATATCCACTATTTACTGCAGGGCGAACTGCCTGAAGATAAAGTGGTCCGTGCGATTCAACTATCGAAAAATACGTACTGTTCAGTATATCACTCATTAAATGCCAACATAAAAATGAGCTATTCGATAAATGGCGTTAAAGGAAACCAAGAAATATAAAGTTAATTTAAGGGCTATCATTTACCATAAATTGGTTTTTACATTTATTAAGAAAAACAGCCTTCATTTCCTTAAAGAAATGGAGGCTGTTTTTGTGGTTGGAATGAACATCCTGATTAACAGAATGAATCTTTTGGTGCCAGATTTACGTAAAGAGGGCAAAAAAATTAAAATTTCTTCCCTAATTTGTAGCTCAGGAAAGCTCACCTGCCATTGTTCTGAACCATTTATCGGTATAGATGGGTTTATTTAGACAGCAAGTAATCAAAATGTAATCGTTTGTCATTGGAATGCCCTTGATGTTAAGTGTTTATCGATATAAACTTTATATACGATTGAGGAGTGGTTAAGTTGAAAGAGATTACAATAGACAAATTAGCATTTAAAGATCATTTATCGATGATTGAACAATTTTCATTGAAAGATTTCATGTTTAAGTGGCTAGGTAGCCCCGAAGAAGGATTAGATGATTTACTTCCGCTTAAATACACAGATCATGTCTTTGCAAAAATGGAAACGACATTGGAAACAAAAATAAAGATCCACGGTGACGAGACCTTTAGATATGTAACCATTACCGAAGATAATCAAATTGTAATAGGCGGGTTAGACTCGAATCAAGAATTAAAGTTTAGAATTTTGTCCCTGGAGGAGCGTTTGAAAAGCTACTAAAAGGTTTAAAATGCTTTGCTTTGCATACCCGTCCAGACTGAAACATATTTTAGATAAAAATAGGGCCGTTCCTTATCATTTAAGGAATGGTCTTATTAATGTATTTTTATAATATTAATAGATGCTTCCATACCATTTATGGTTTTGAACGGGATTCCAAAGTAAAAGGAAACGTCTGTAATTAACCAATTTTATTCTTACTCCGGGCCGGTAATATTAGAACCATGGGTGAGATATGCCGCTTGTTCGTTTTATTCCTAACCTTTTGCTGAGGTGGGAGGGTAACTCTTTAATGCTTAGAAGTCTTTGGATTTATTTTACAAAAAATAAACGATTATTGATTTGTCTTAGTGTATTATAAAGTAGTGGAGTTGATTAAATCACTTGAGGGGGAATCGGGATGGGTGAGACGGTGGCTAGTTCAATAAAAATGATTTTGAATGAAACGTTTGAGGGACCGGGAAAGGAAGGGAGCTATTATACTGATTCAAGACCGAATACAGGGGTTTTTGGGACACTTGATGGTATAACTGCAGAAGACGCTTCACTTTCCATAAATGGTTCAACAATAGCTGCTCACACAGACCACATACGATATTATTTATGGGTGATCCGAACCATGATCAATGGCACTGACTTTGAAAAAGATTGGAACGCAAGCTGGACCATTTCTCATGTTGATGAGGTGGAATGGGCAGAAATCAAGGTGGGATTACATAAAGAATATGTAACACTTTTGGCAGAAATCGATACAATCGATTTAGAGCAATGGCTGACAAATGTAAATGCGACCATTGCCCACTCGGCTTATCATCTTGGAGCCTTACGGCAAATGTTAAAAACCCTTGAAGCGGAAAAATAATAGAACGTATTTATATAAATGCATACTTAGGATTTCTAACCTAAAACCCAGCGTATACTGGGTTTATTTTTATTTTGTTAAGGATCTAATGTACCGTTTTTCGTGAGGGTTTTTAAAATACCTTGGACTTCAATTTTAATTCAACATTGCATTTAAGAAACCCACACCATTTTGTAGGTTATTGTTGGATTGTGTCAGATTATACTAAGAATCTTTTACAATTTAAAGGGTTCAAGTCCTAATTGGAGAAGTATTATTATCAGGATGTTTTTTTAGCCGAGGATTACTGACTGCATGAATATCGACGTAAAAGGAGGGTTCTTAATTAAAAAGCGGCTGTTTAAACTATGTATATTTTGTTTTGCATTCTTTGTTCAAACATTATGGTCTCCCGCTGTTTTTGCTGAACAAAGAACTTTTAAAATTGCTGGAGAAAGTGCCCTTCCGCCATTTTCATTTGAAAATGAAGCTGGTGACCTGACAGGTATCAATATTGATTTAATGGAGGAAATAGCAATATATAATGGGGTTGAATTCGAATATATTCCGATGGGGATGCAAGAAGCGGAAAAAGCCTTAATGAACGGAACAATTGATGCAATTGTTGGCAGTACCTATAATACCGAAAAAGCTAATCAAATTGATTTCACTCAATCTTATTTTACCATGTCCCAATCAATTATCATCCCTAGTAAAAGGAAAAAGGATATTCATACGTTAATGGATTTACGTGATTCACATGTTGTCCTTGACTATAACACACCTGTAATCAGTACATTTCTTAATATGAGGAATACAAACTTAACGACTGTTTCGAATCAATACTCGGGCATTTTAACATTATTTAATAATCGTGCAGATGTGTTCATTGGAAACAAATGGACTGCAGACTTCTATTTGAAAAAGTTCCGCCAGGAAAAGAATTACATCATTCTCGATGAAGTCATTGAACCCGCTGATTATACGATTGCAGTAAAAAAAGGGAATCAAACGCTTCTTTTCATGATGGACAATACACTCACAGAAATTAAAGCGAACCGAAATATCAACGGGATAATCGATAAATGGGTCATGCCACAGTCCAATCAAAAAATTGCCAGGTTGGAGCAATTCATCTTATGGCTAATCATAATCTTAACTGCGGTAGCCCTTATCCTTCTAGTTATTTACATATGGAATCAGAAGCTGAAAAAATCCGTTCATAACCAGACGCTGAAATTACATTTATTAAATAAGGATTTAGAGAAACAGCGGCAAAACATCGCTAATAGTAAAGCGTTCAAAGATCAAATCTTAAACAATATCAATACTGGCATAATAACATTCGATCTCGATTTCATGATTACCAGCTGCAATGCAAAGGCATTGGACATTCTCAACATTTCCAAGGAAATGATTCAGAATCTTATGAATCATTCGCAATTAATGAAAAGTTTCGAAGCTTTCCATCAAGAACAAAATGAGAAAAATCGTACAGGTTCTTTTCGGATCTTGGTAATAAACGAAAAAAATGAACAGAAGGTCATTTCATATTCAATGCATAAGATGTTCAATTCTGAAGAAATACAAACCGGATACTTACTTTCCATGAATGATGAGACAGAAAAGAAAACATTAGAGAAAAAATTGGTCACACAAGAAAAGCTGCATGCTCTTGGCCAACTAGTTGCAGGTGTCGCACATGAAATCAGGAATCCTTTAACATCGATTAAAACATTCATTGATTTACTTCCTAGTAAATATGATAATCCTCAATTCCGACAAGTTCTAATGGAACACTTGCCTACTGAACTAAACCGGCTGAATGCGATAGTAACCGATTTAATTGAATATGCTCGTCCGCGACCGCCGAATATAACAAATTGCTACGCTCATGAACTTATTTCATTACTTGCTTTTCACAAGGTGACAATGGAAAAAAAACAAATAAACTTCGAGCAGACGATTGATGAGGACCTAATATTTTATATAGATTTACAACAAATTCACCAGGTTCTTCTAAACTTGGTGTTGAATTCGATTCAAGCCGTTGAGGAAACCGAGGAAAAGACCATTAACATCACCATTGATAAAGAGAACCAAAATACAGGGCGGATTACCATTTCCGATACCGGAAAAGGGATGAAACAGGAGGAACAAAACCATATTTTCGAACCTTTTTTCACAAATAAAGAAAAGGGCGTCGGTTTGGGCCTTACATTATCGTATAGGTTAATTAAAGAAAATAACGGAGATATCCACGTGAAAAGTTATCCCAATTCAGGAACGCAATTCATCATTTTACTGCCCTTATATCGAATAGAAGCCCTTAAGGAGGATGATAATTATGAAGATACATGTATTAGTGATCGATGATGAACCAGCTATTTGCACCGCTCTTAGCTTTGCCTTGGAAGATTCTTATCAAGTCGTGACAACAACGGACCCAGATGAAGGTCTCCGAAAAATCGACAATCATCCTTTTGATATTGTTTTGCTTGATCTGAGAATAGGCAATAAAAGTGGACTTGATGTTCTTCAGAAAATCAAACAAATTGCACCTAACGTGACAGTCATCATGATGACTGCCTATTCATCCATTGATACCTCCATCGATGCCATAAAAAAAGGGGCCTACTATTATATTGAAAAGCCCATTAATATAGAAGAACTTTCGTTGCTCTTGATGAGGGCAGCCGAATTCAAACAGATGTCCAATCAATTGGAGACATTACATGAAGAATTAGAGATGCAAAAGGGATTTGGGAACTTCCTAGGTAACAGCAAAGCGATGCAGCGTATTTTTTCAATGATTGAAAGAGTGAAAGATATTGATTCAAGTGTTCTAATCACAGGTGAAAGTGGAACTGGAAAAGAGCTTGTAGCCCGAAACATCCATACTCTAGGAAGAAGGAAAAACAAACCGATGCAAATTGTCAATTGTGCTGCAATTCCTGAGATGCTGCTGGAATCTGAATTGTTCGGTTATGAAAAGGGCGCTTTTTCCGGTGCAACTCAGAGGAAGGAAGGAAAATTCGTTGTTGCTAATGAAGGCATTCTTTTTCTGGATGAGATTAGTGAAATGCCCCTTCCACTTCAAGCCAAATTATTACGGGTGTTACAGGAACGGGAGGTGACGCCTCTTGGTTCCAATAAAAAAATATCCCTGGATGTCCGTATTATTAGTGCAGCCAATAAAAACCTGGAACAAATGGTGATGGAAGGGAAATTTAGGGAGGATTTGTATTTCAGGTTAAATGTCATTCCCATTTTGATGCCGCCGTTAAGGGATAGAAAAGAAGATTTACCCATTCTTATGGATTATTTTATTAAAAAGCACGCTAAGGATATGAACCGAGAAGACAAGGCGTTCTCGGCAACCGCACGTCGGATTTTGCTAGATTATCATTACCCTGGGAATGTCCGTGAGCTAGGTAACATTATAGAATATGCTGTTGCCCTATCAAACTCGAAAAGAATGGAAGATACCGACTTGCCACAATATGTTCAAGAACAGAAGTTGATTCTCCAGCCAGATGACATTGACGATGATTTTAACAGTTTCAAGATCCCGATTGGCATATCCATGAAAGAGATAGAGGAAAAAGTCATAACGGCCACTCTTCAATACTGTAAAAACCACCGGCAAAAAACAGCTCAATTACTAAAAATTTCAGAAAGAAGCCTTCGCGATAAAATTAAGCTTATTTCAAGAGAAGAATAAAAGGTTAATAATAGTCTAAACCGGCATTTTTTTCTGGTTAACCGGCAAAAAATGCCGGTATATAATGGTGAATCTTGCTATAAATCGGCAAACTTTGCGTTTTAGAGCAATTAATCGACTTGGCATAGTACTTGCATCTATATTCATTAAGAAAGGAGGGCCACTATGAATAATGGAGCACTCTTTATAAAAGTCGCTGTGTTATTTTGTTTCATGGCAGGATGTTCTTTTATGAATGAGCAGCAGGAAATATCAAAACCTGCTACCTTGATTCAGAGGCAATTAATTTCTGAAGGACAGGATTTAAAAAATAGGCTCCTAATCATTGCAACTGGAGATATGTCAGGTGTTTATTATTCATTAGGCCAAAAATTGTCAAACATGTATGAAAAATATAATGGAGCTGTGTCAGGAACCCAGGTCACCCATGCTTCCATCGAAAATACTGAATTGGTTAGCCGCCATCGAGCAGAAATTGGTTTTACCTCAGTTGATGTACTTGATTTGCCTGAAACGGATAAATCCAAGTTAAGAGCTCTAACTGCCCTTTATTCCAACTATGTTCAAATTGTTACAACGAAACAAAATGATATTGATTCCTTAGAAGATTTAGTTGGTAAACGCATTAGTGTTGGTACGACCGGAAGCGGTACAAGGCTTATTGCAGAACGAATCCTTTTAGAAACGGATTTACCGCTTGATCAATTGAATTTATCCTATCTTTCTTTTTCCCAATCTGCAGAAGCCTTGCAAAATGGTACCATTGATGCCGCTTTCTTCTCTTCGGGAATACCGAACAATGAAATCGCTTTCATATCCGAACAAACGGAAGTCTCCTTTATTCCAATCCCGGAAGATATCATTGAACGCCTTCAGGAACAATATGGCGTTTATACTTCCAATGAAATTCCTACTGATACATATAAGGGAATGAAAAAAAGTGTCCCTACGATTTCTATTAAAAATGTCTTGGTAACCTATGATGATATGTCTGACCAGCATGCTTACTATCTGGTGAAAACACTATATCAACATCTGCCTGAACTGCAGCATACACATCCGGCCGCTTCTGATATTTCAATAGAGGAAGCAACCAAACAAGTTCCACTCGATTTTCATTCAGGAGCCATGAAGTTTTTTAGCGAACAAGGAATTATTGAAAAACAATGAAAAATTGGAGGTAATGACTATGAAGAAAATATTAAGTCTTTTATTGATAATCGCATTGATTGCTCTTGCAGGGTGCGGTAATCCTACTCCGCAAAAACCGGGGGAATCGGTACAAACGGGTACAGGTGAAAAAGGAGAGAAAAAAATAACGATCGCAGGGAACGGCGGTGTCATTGAAAGTGCCATCCGAGATGTGATTGCACCAAAGTTCAAAGAAGAAACGGGAATCACTGTTAATTATATTTCCGGTTTATCAGGTGAAATCCTATCCAAAGTGGAATTACAGAAGAACGCTCCGCAAATAGATGTTGCCCTTTTTGTACCGGTTGATGTAATTCGCGCTCAGGAGAAGGAACTGATCGTACCAATTGATGAGTCCAATGTTCCCAATATGAAATCGGTTGACCCACGTTTCATTCCGGTTGAAAAGGCTGCAGCGCCAGCATTCGGCTTAGTCATTGCACCAGCTTATAATACGGAAACCTTTAAAAAGAATGGGTTAAAATCGATTGAATCATGGAATGATCTTGTCTCACCTGATTACAAGGGTAAAACGGCATTTTCAGATATTACGAATGACTGGGGTTTCAATACCCTTAATGGTCTGGCGATTTCAAACGGCGGCAGCACGGAAGACATGGAACCAGGTCTTGAAAAAGCAAAGGACCTTGCAGCATATTCCAATACATTTTATAAAAACTCAACGCAAATGATGCCAGCCATCCAACAGGGAGCTGCTGACGTTACGGTTATGGGAAGTTATTCGATAGGGGAGCTAGCCGTTTCAGGAATTCCCATCAAGATGGCCGTTCCTAAAGAGGGTGTGCCGCTTCAAGCTTTCAGCGCTGGTCTAGTGAAAAATACGCCTAATAGTAAAGAAGCCCTTGAATTCATCAACTATTTAGTCAGTGAAGAAGCACAAGCATTAATTTCCGAAAAAGGATTTTATCCGACGGTAGAAGGCTTGAAAATTCCAAAGAAGTTCGAAGAGTCAATCGGACTTAAAGAAAGTGATAAAACATTCAAACCAGATTTCGCCAAGTTTGCCGAAATCCGTGCTGATGTGTCAGACAGATGGGCGAAAGAGGTTACTCCTGAATTAGGGAAAAAACTCAAATAAAAAGGAGCGTGTTGATTACATGGAAGTATTAAAAAAAGATGTGGAAATCAATGGGCAGCACCTGAATGCAGTTCAGGGGGTTGGGTCAAATAAAAATGATGTAGAGATAAAAGGCGCTTTTAAACAATTTGGAGCGAATGTTGTCCTGAATGGTATCGACCTGGAGGTGAAACAAGGAGAGTTACTCACTCTTCTTGGGCCTTCCGGGTGCGGAAAATCCACGACCTTGAACCTCATTGCAGGATTCCTCGATGCAGATCGGGGCGAGGTCCATATTAAAGGAAATAATGTTACAAAGGTTCCGCCTTATAAGAGAGATTTAGGAATGGTTTTTCAAACCTATTCACTTTTTCCTCATATGACAGTCTATGAAAATCTCAGTTTTGGTTTGAAGCTGCGCAAGGTCGGTAAAGCAGAACAAAAAAAGAAGATAACTAAAGCGCTTGAATTGGTAAAAATGTCAGGATTGGAGAATCGTTATCCAAGGGAATTATCAGGAGGTCAGCGTCAGCGTGTTGCCATTTCCAGGGCACTTGTAGTGGAACCGGAGCTCCTTTTGCTTGACGAACCGCTTTCAAACCTTGATGCAAAGTTGCGCCATGAACTCAGAGCCGAAATAAAGCGTTTACAAAAGGAAATTGGCGTAACGACCATTTTTGTGACCCATGATCAAGAAGAAGCTCTTTCCATGTCAGATCGAGTCGTGGTCATGAATGCAGGGAAAATTGAACAAATCAGTACTCCAACTGATATTTACAATCATCCCAAGACAGAATTCGTCTTTCAATTCATCGGTAAATCGAATTGTTTTGAAGGGAAAGTGTCTGCTGTGGACAAGCGGAAAGTTTCAGTCAAGATCGGTTCTGATATCACTCATGTCGACGCAGATAATATCATGGGAAATGATATTGATTTGAAAACCGGAGATGAGGTGAAGATTTATATTAGACCAGAAAAACTGCACATCCTTTCTATTGATGACACTTCCTTATCCCCATTGGATTACCATCGTGCGAGGATTAGCCAAATTAACTACCTTGGTACCTCATGGGAAATCAATGTTCTATTACAGGGGAAAAGTATTCAAGTATTGACTTCTGCTTTCGATTCATCATGGCAAAATGGAAGTGAGGTGTTGATTGGATGGAGCCCATCAGAAGTTATGCTAGTCAAGAAATAAAACAGGAAACGAATCCGATTGAGCCGCAAAAGGAACCTAAAATCAAGAAAAGGAAAGTCTGGCTGCCTGGATTACTCCTTTTAACGCCGATTCTGCTTTTCATATTTGGTTTCTTTGTCATACCGATGTTATACATTTTATATTTAAGCTTTATATCAACTGATAATCTTGGAGCTGCTGATGCAGTGTATAGCCTAAAAAACTATACACAAATCTTTACCGATAGCTACTATTTATCTTCTTTATGGCTGACTGTCAAAATCAGTTTATATTCGGTCTTGGTTGCTTTATTTCTTGGATATCCGGTAGCTTTGACGATGGCCAAAAGTTCAGCGAGGATCAGAGGGTATATCACTCTGTTGATCGTGTCACCGCTCTTGGTAAGCATAGTTGTCCGCAATTTTGGCTGGTACCTCTTGCTATTGCCTAACGGAACGATTAATCAAACCCTGATGGGGCTTGGCATAATAAATGCCCCATTGAAACTATTGTTTTCGGAAATCGGAGTTGTGATTGGCCTTTCCAATGCATATCTTCCTTTCATGATCTTATCCATCGTTGCAAGTCTTTATAATATTGATCCTTCTCTGGATAAGGCAGGAGCGATACTTGGGGCAAGCCCATTCAGAAGGTTCTTTTCCATTACATTGCCGTTAAGTATCCCTGGTATCGTATCTGGCTGCATACTCGTATTCAGTTTGTCAATGAGTGCTTATGTTACTCCTGCACTTATGGGGGGAGCCAATGTACCCGTGATGCCTGTTGTCATATATGATCAAATAAATAACCTGCTGCATTGGACATTCGGATCTGCTCTTTCTTATATTCTATTAGCAACCACTGTCATATCAGTAGCCGTCTTTACTAGAATGTTTGAAAAAGGGAAATTCAAGGAGGTATTCCGATGATGAAAACGTTTGGGGGCCTTCGGATTGCCGTAGCCGCGTTGGCAATAATCTATATCTTGATACCGCTCATTGTCGTTATTCCGGCTTCTTTTACAAGTGCCAATTATCCAAGTTTTCCGGCTGAAGGCTTCTCACTGCAATGGTATGCCAAGATCTTGGAGCGACCTGAATTTTTGGAAGCATTTTTGAACAGTGCGAAGTTCGCAGCATTAGCAGCCCTTTTCTCCGTCATATTCGGAACTTTGGGAGCCCTTGGCATCGCAAAGTATGATATACCGGGAAAATCGTTTATTACGGCCCTTTTAACTTCTCCATTAAGTGTGCCGCAATTAGTCTTAGGGATTGCACTTTTAATGTACTTTACACCAATGATGCTTGCCGGTACGTCTACAGGATTTTTAATTGCCCATATCGTCATTTGCATACCATATGTTATGCGGCTCGTATTAACCGGTTTAAGTGGATTTGATTATAATCTCGAACGGGCCGCAGCCATACTTGGAGCCAATCCACTAACAGTATTCATGAAAGTGACACTGCCGCTAATTGGATCCGCGGCCATCTCAGGAGGATTATTCGCATTTTTGACATCATTTGATAATGTAACGGTCTCGCTCTTTATGGTATCACCTGAAATGCGAACCCTGCCGATTGAGATTTTCTCGCAAATGCAGGATGCCTACAATCCAATCGTTGCATCCGTGTCAAGCGTGGTTATTTTCATATCAGTCCTTTTAATTGTCATACTTGAAAAAATTCAAGGTGTCGGGAAAGTTTTTGGTGGTTCCCATCATACAAACGGTTAATAAGGATTTTAGTGATGTAACAATCAATCCCGCTGACCAAGTTCGGATTTTGTCCAGAAAAAAATCAGCCAAATGTTCCATTCAAATGATCCAAGCACCTTTTAGCAGCCAAAAGTGGGCCCGTTAGGATAGGGACAGAAGGGTTAACCTGCTTTGCGACATGCTCCATACTATATTGTGAAAGCAAAATCACTTCTGTCTTTCCATCCAATTGTTCCACCATCTTTTTAACCCGATCGTCATGTTCCCTTCTTTTTCCTTGAGATAATAAATGGATGATTCCGGGATCCACCAATGACTCGATCATACAGTCAGGATTCTTATTTAATAAGTAATTTTGAAGGGCAATCGGCGTTTCTTTTACGGTTGAAACCAGGCCGATTCTAGTATAGCTAAGCGCTTCATCAAGCATGGCCTCATCAGAACGAAATAACTTTACAGGGTATAGAGGTTGTAAAATTGATGTAATCTCATTAAAAGCAGAGCAAGTAAGCTGGATGCATGAAACGCCAGAATCGTAGGCTAAATTAGCTAATGCAGAAAAGCGGCGAATGATTTCCGGAGTTAACTTGCCGCTCTTTTCCATCAAGGCGAGAAGACCTGTGTCCATGAAATGAAGGAGTTCAATGTTCGGAGCAACAGTCTGAAAGGCCATTTCAATTGGTTTTAATGCAGTTGTGGTTGCATGAATCAGTGCGATTTTCAATAAAAACCCTCCTTTTTCATTTCATTATATCTAGCAGGATAATAGAATGCCAATATATTACATACAAATGATTCTTTTACCATTTAATATAATCAAGAAAGGAAGTGAGAAGCATGGAGAAAGAAGCCCTGGACGATCTTAGTCAGGTAATTCCAAGTGATAGAATGTTCCTTGATTTGGCAGAAAGGTATTGTTATAGCTATGACGCTTCTTTTGGGGAATATTTACCTGAAATCGTTATCCAGCCAAAAAACGCGGAGGAAATCAGTGAGGTGGTTAAATTGGCTAATACTCACAAAATACCTGTTTACCCTAGAGGATCCGGAACTTCGCTAAGTGGCGGCCCTTTACCTGTTAAAGGGGGGATGGTTCTTGATATGACCCTTTTACGGGATAAATTGATCATTGACCGGGAAAATATGCTTGCCATTGTTTCTCCAGGTGTGATTACGGCAAATATCCATAAAAAGGCTGAAGAAGCCGGCTTATTCTATCCACCTGATCCAAGCAGTTCCAATGTTGCCACAATTGGCGGAAATCTATTGGAAAACTCCAGCGGGCCAAAGGGATTGAAATATGGAACGACAAAAGAATATGTGATAGGCCTGGAGGTGGTCACACCTACGGGAGAAATCATCCGCACTGGGGGAAAGACCGTAAAGAATGTAACAGGGTATGATTTGACACGATTGATCGTAGGATCGGAAGGTACCTTGGGCATCGTTACAGAGGCAATCATTCGCTTAATTCCAAAACCGCAATCAAAACATACATTTGTCGCCCACTTCAATCATTTGATTGACTCCGGCCATGCCATTACCAGCATTTTATCCTCAGGAATCCTACCATCAGCCATGGAGTTAATGGATAATGCGTGTATCCGTGCTGTTGAAAGCTATCGTCTTTCTGGATTGCCTCTTCAAGCAGAAGCCATTCTGATCATAGAAATAGATGGGCACCCTTTGGCGATTGAGGAAGAAATCAATAAATGCGCCGACTTATGCCGAGCTGAGGGTGCTTCCTACGTCAAGATAGCGGAAACAGAGGAAGAACGCCAAACGATTTGGAGTGCGCGTAAATTGGTTTCCCCGGCCATTACACAAATGGGACCTACAAAGATTTCTGAAGACGCAACTGTTCCACGCAGTCAGATTCCGGCGATGATGGAGAGATTAAACCAAATCCGGGAAAAATACGGGTTGAACTTAGTTGTATTTGGTCATGCCGGCGATGGGAATTTGCATCCGAACATTATTACTGATAAACGAAATATTACGGAAATGAAAAAAGTGGAGCTTGCAGTCAGTGAAATTTTTGAAGCGGCAATAGAACTAGGCGGAACTCTTTCCGGAGAACATGGAATCGGTACATTAAAGTCACCATATATGGAAATGGAATTAGGTATAACAGGGGTGAATATGATGAAAAAAATTAAAGAAGCATGGGATCCCAATAATATCTTGAATCCAGGAAAGATTTTTCCTGATAAGGGCCAGACAAAGGTCGTGTTGGTTACATGAATCTACCTGTTAAAACCAACGAGACAAATGAAGCGGTCCAAAATTTATATTCAGATGCCTATGATTGGACAAACCAATGCGTAAAATGCGGTTATTGTTTACCTGCATGTCCTACATATGAATCAATGGCTGTAGAGTCCGCTTCTCCACGCGGTCGAATCAATCTAGTGAAAATGGCAGCCGAAGGAAAAATAGATTTCCAAAAAGATTTAGCTGAACCCATCGACCTATGCTTGGGCTGTCGTGCTTGTGAAACTGCATGTCCAGTCGGTGTGCCATACGGACATATACTGGAAGCGGCGAAAGAAGCTATTGAAGCCTCCCCGCCAGCAAACCCAAAAAATAAAATGACGAAAATCAAAAAAATGGCATTGGTTCATCTTTTTCCATATCCAAAACGATTGAATAGAATTGGGAGTGCAGTCCACCTCTATCAAAAAACAGGATTATCCAAACTTATTCGGACATCCAATGTATTACAAAAAGTTTCCCCTGCCCTTGCACATTTAGAACAAGCACTACCTGCTATCGAGTCGTCCTCCAAAAGAATCCGGACGGGAACGATAATACCGGCAAAAGGGGAAACGAAATTAAGAGTGGCATTTTTTGCTGGATGCATCATGGAATCCATGATGTCACGAATCAACCGTCTTTCCATCGAACTGCTCACCATTGTGGGCTGTGAAGTCATTCTCCCTGAAAATCAGAATTGCTGCGGTGCACTGCATTCCCATCAAGGCGAAACAAAACAAGCAAAAGCATTAGCGAAGAGGAATATCCGTGCTTTCATGCAGGCAGATGCTGATGTCATTGTAAATAACGCAGGAGGCTGCGGTGCTTCGCTTCTTGAATATGAACACCTATTAGCTGACGATCATGAATGGTCCGGAGCAGCAAGGATTTTCTCGGAAAAATCAAAAGATATCAGTCAAATTCTTCATCAATTAGGGCCACTCCCCTTTACTGAAAGATGGCAAGGCATCGTTTCTTATCAAGATTCCTGTCATTTACGCAATGTTCAAAAGGTCCAAAAGGAACCTCGTTTATTATTGCAATCCATACCAGGAGTTTCCTATGTGGAAATGGAAGGGTTTGACCGTTGCTGTGCATCTGGAGGCATTTACAATCTTCTTCACTTTGATGAATCCATGAAGATACTTGATGAAAAAATGAAGAACCTAAAAGATACAAAAGCTACTACAGTAGTAACCGTTAACCCCGGCTGCCAAATGCAAATGAGCATTGGCATTCAAAGGGAGGGGGCAGCAAACCAAATCAAAAGTATGCATCTTGTTGAAATACTTGCCAAGGCTTGCGGCTTGGATTGACCAAAGAAAACCTGAAACTTTATAGAATATTAATCGTCAGTATTTCCTGATTCATTGGGATTTACTGATGTTTTAATTTTTTTCCATTATAGCTGAAGGCGAAAATATCTTTGTAGATCAATGATACGGAGGATAATCTGCAGATGAAAATAGCAATTTATGTTCATTAAATTGAAAATACAGCAGATGGGTAAGAAATTTAACTATATTAAGATATGGAAAAGGGTATAATAAGTAATGTAATAAACCATTCTTGGTAATGGATTATTGTAGTATCGAATTTACATTTTTTACATCCGGATATTACATAAAGACAGAAGGAGAAATGATTCATTTGAATAACAAAGAAATAAAAGGTATCGAGTTACCTGCCAACTATGAGGAATTAAAAAAATCTGCCAATCGCAAATCTAATTGGAGAGAACGTTTAGATGCGATCGATGAGTTAGGTCAGTCAAAAAATAAACAAGTAATCGATATTCTCACGCATATCATGGATAGTGATTCTGTATATAAAGTTCAAGAGGCCGCATACCGTCAACTGAAAAGATTAGGCGAAGATGTTCAATTGCCACCAAGGAAAAAAGGCGAATTGGTTAAAGGATTAACCAAAATCTTAGTAAGGATTAAGAAGAGTTTACCAGAAAATCACTCATATACTGAATTCAAAGAGAAACTTAAGAAAATGAGAATGGATATATATGATACCTATGAGGGTGAAAAAGGAGCAGATTTCGATAAGTGGCTAGAAAATACTTGGTCTGCTTTATCGAAAAGATAAAATTAGTTCAAAAGGTAAACAAAAAAAGGAGCAAAATTTTTGCTCCTTTTTGTTTACCAATAAAATAGGAATCCACTTATATCCCTCTCCTTAATTTTAAACATCGAATGAGATACTCTCTACATACAAAGATTAAATGACTGTGAGTCTTTAAAGCACAATTCAAGAAAAACCACATTTCCCATGTGCTCAGCCGACACTAGAATAATTCTATTTATTCCCTATATAAACACATTTTTTTTATAAAGCAACATAATGTTATTAATAGAATGAATGAACTCATAGAATACCAGGGGGAAGACAAGTGAATCAAATGTATACGATCCTTGAAGAGGTTCAATCGACGTCCATGGAGTGTGTATTGGCTACCATCATTCATGTGGAAGGTTCAGCATACTTACGTGAAGGTACCTCTATGCTAATAAAAAAAGATGGTACATCTCTAGGCATAATTAGTGTTGGGTGTATCGAGGAAGATCTTATTCTTCATTCTTGCAGAGTCTTTGAAAGGAAAAATACAGAGACCTTTGTATATCACATGGAGAGCGATGAAGATCTAGAATGGGGAATAGGAACAGGTTGTAACGGAACTCTATATATATTACTGCAGTATGTGGACCATAAATTAAAAGAAAATCTTTCATATGTCTTGGCTTCCATTAAAGAAGCTAAGGTAATCGTTCATCAAATTGGGTTAGATGATGATTGGAACTTATTGGGGTATTCTTTCCTACCAGAGGATGAGGATGAGAATAACAATGAACCCAAAGAAAATGATGTTAGCTTTATTTATATGCAAAAGATTATACCAAAACCTCGTTTAATCATTTTTGGAGCTGGATGTGATGTATATCCAGTTGTAACAATGGCTACCTCAATAGGGTTTTTAGTTACTGTTTGCGATTGGAGGTCCGAGCTTTGTAACGAAAATAATATACCCGACGCAGTTAGCCATATTATAGGATTCCCGACTGAAATTATGGAACAATTATCTTTTAAAGAAGATGATTATGTTATCATCATGACTCATAACTTTCAGAGAGATAAAGAAATACTTTCACTAATGATGAATCAGTCATTATCCTATATAGGCATTTTAGGTTCCAGAAAACGTACATCCAATTTATTTGACACGAAAATCCCTAATAATATTCACTCACCTATCGGTTTATCAATTGGAGCTAAGGGCCCATTCGAGATTGCAGTTAGCATTATAGCTGAATTAATTCAGCATAAAAGAATGAAGGAATATCCCGAATGAAAATAACTGGGGTATACTTGGCAGCTGGAAATAGTTATCGAATGGGTACGAATAAATTAGCATTGCCATTAGGAAATAAAGAAATGGGAAGATGGGGATTAGAAAAAGCGGTTTTATCTGAACTTAACGATATTATCATAATTTCAAATCATTTAAACCACCTAGATTTATCAGGTTTTTGTTCTGAAAAAATAATTACGGTCGAAACTAATGAACCTGAAGCAGGTCAATCCCATTCACTCCAAACAGGTATACGATCAGCAAACATCATACATTCTGACGCCGTAGTAATTTTACTTGCTGATCAGCCCTTTATAACAACAAAAATGATAAATAAACTCATCGAAATATACAAAAGAAACCCTAATTACTCCTTTGTTGCCTCTAGTTTTCATGGTTGTATACGACCTCCCATACTTATTGACAAAGATCTCTTTTCCGACATTCACCTTTTACGAGGAGACCGAGGCGCAAGACAGATTCTAATGGCGAAAAGAGAACAGGGGATACTTGTTCCTTTTTATCAGGAAAAATGGTTTGTTGACATTGATAATATGAAAGAATATCTTTTTTGGAAAAACAAAATAGATAACAATTAAATAAGAATAATAATGAAAATGAGGAGACTATATGGATATTATCGGAAAAGGGGTAACTCGAAAAGATGCATGGGAAAAGGTGACAGGGCAGGCGATTTACACAGGGGACCACGAAGAAGTAAAAATTCTCCATGTTAAAAAGGTAATTAGTCCTTATGCACATGCCCTTATTAAAAATATTAATCTAACCAAGGCTGAAAAAGTTCCAGGCGTTCGTGCAATCATAACAGGTGGGAATTTACCACTAACAGGAGAAGAAATCAGGGATCGGTACCCCATAGCTCTAGATAAAGTCCGCTATCATGGGGAAGTAGTAGCACTTGTTGTTGCTGATACATCGAAACAAGCAAAAATTGCAGCTGACAATATTCAAGTTATCTATGAACCTTTAGCCGTCATCAATTCACCAACGGAAGCTTTAAATCCCAATTCCCCTCTACTACACCCAGATTTAGATACCTATAAAAAAATATCCGCGGTATTTCCCGAGCCAGGCACAAATATAGCAAATCGAACCAAAATCAGAAAAGGTGATAGAAAAACAGGTGTGCAAGAGAGCGAAATCATTATTGAGGAAAAGTTTTCTTTTTCCCCCTCCGACCATGCAGCTATGGAAACAAGATGTTCTTTAGCGGAAATTCAATCAGATGATAAGGTCATTATCACTTCTTCTTCTCAAGCTCCCTTCATGATCAAGCGTTTGATAAGTGATTACTTTGATGTTGAAATTGGAAACGTCATAGTAAACACTCCACTTGTTGGAGGGGCATTCGGCGGTAAAGCCTCGGTCCAACTTGAACTATTAGCTTATATCGCGTCAAAGGCCGTTAATGGCAGGCTAGTAAAAGTTCAAAATAGTCGCGAAGAGGATATTTTGACATCACCTTGTCATATTGGATTAGATGCTACAATTAAATTAGGTTGTACACAATCTGGTTTGCTAAAGATGGCAGAAATGACGTATTTATGGGACGGGGGAGCATATGCCGACAAATCTACAGATCTAAGTCGAGCTGGAGCTGTAGATTGCACCGGACCTTACAATATAGAAAATATTTGGTGTGACTCTCTCTGTATGTATACAAATCATCCATATGCCTCGCCTTATCGAGGTTTCGCCCATTCAGAAGTTCTGTTTGCTTTTGAGCGGACTATGGATTCTCTTGCAAAAAAACTTGGAATGGATCCACTTGAACTTCGGGAAATGAATGCGATACTCCCAGGGCACTCCACCCCAACACAAGTTAAATTGAATTCGAGCACGGTAGGTAATCTTCCAAAATGTATACAGGTGCTTAAGAAAAAAATGAATTGGGAAGAGGGCCAGTTAGTTAAAATAAACGACAATATATTAAGGGCAAAAGGGATCGCTTGTATATGGAAAACTTCAACGATCGATACCAACGCTGGATCTGGTGTCATTTTAACCTTTAACCCTGATGGCAGTGTAAACCTTATTTCAGGAGTAGTAGAAATCGGTACAGGAACGAAAACGATATTAGCACAGATTGTATCAGAAAAATTAAAGGTCTCAATTGATCGTGTAAAGGTTCAGATGAAGGTAAATACACAAAATACTCCAGAACATTGGAAAACGGTAGCAAGCCGTGGAACATTAATGGCAGGAAGGGCTGCGATTCAAGCTGCGGAAGACGCTCTTTTACAAATAAAGAAACTTGCTTCTTGTGTATTAAGAGTTCCAATTGAAGACATCGTCCTTGGCCAGGAAAGGGTCTATATAAGAGGGGAACCGAATATAGAAATTCCTTTCAAACGGCTAGTGTATGGGTATACATATCCTGACGGAAGCACGATTGGAGGACAAATCATCGGTAGAGGGACTTATACCATTCCACATATAACTAATTTAGATCCCGAAACAGGTGCAGGCAGACCAGGTCCTGAATGGACTGTTGGCGCACAAGGGGTAGAAGTAGAGTATGACATAAATGAATATACGTACAAGATAGTAAGGGCAATATCTGTCATTGATGCAGGAAAGGTTCTGAATCAAAAAACAGCAGAAGGACAAATAATGGGTGCAATGAGCATGGGCATAGCATTTGGTGGGCGTGAAACATTCTATTTCGATCACCTCGGCAGAGTATTAAACCCTCAACTCAGAACCTATAGACCGTTAAGATATGGGGAAAACCCTGAATATATCTGTGAATTTGTAGAAACACCACAATTAGATGCCCCATATGGCGCAAGGGGCCTTGGAGAACATGGGCTTCTTGGTATGCCAGCTTCTTTAGGTAACAGTTTATCTTTGGCTGCTGGGATTCCTTTAAACCAGTTGCCATTACTTCCTGAACTCATTTGGAGGGGGAAGAGAGGGAGAAGAGCGTAATGTTACCTTATAATTTTGATTATTATAAACCTCAATCGATAAAAGAGGCGATTGAACTTTATCAACTATTAAAATTACAAGAAAAAAAACCTATGTATTATGGTGGAGGGACTGAAATTTTAACATTAGGACGTTTAAATTTTGTTTACACCGATGCGATTATTGATTTAAAAGGGATTCCCGAATGCCATGCATTCGGGTTTCAACACCAAGAACTGATCATTGGCTCAACAATGAGTTTACGTGCAATCGAAGAGAATAAGCTATTTCCGCTATTAGCGGATACTTCAAAAGAAGTTGCTGATTATACATCAAGAAATAAAATCACTATAGGTGGAAACATATGTGGTCAAATTTTTTATAGAGAGTCAGTTCTTCCATTTTTATTATCAGATAGTATGGTCATTATTGCAGGACCAAAAGGAACGAGGAAAGAATTTATTAATGAAGTTTTCCATAAAGAGCTACGACTTGACGAAGGGGAATTTCTCGTACAAATTATAACAGAAAAAGAATATCTGAAAGCTAAACACATTAGTGTAAAGAAACGGCAGCAATGGAAAACGGGATATCCGCTTTTAACAGTTGCCTCATTAAAAAAAGAAGGATTTATTCGATTTGCATTCAGCGGGGTATGTCCATATCCTTTTCGGTCAATTCAAATGGAAAACAAACTGAATGATAAGAGTTTATCTTTAAAAGATCGAATTTTAACCTCTTTTGAGTTTTTACCAACTCCAGTTTTAAACGATATAGAAGGATCCAATGAATATAGATTATTTGTTTTAGAAAATACCCTTTCATACATTTTGTCATATATAGGTGGTGAGGAACATGAATAGCCATTCGGCGGATCGAAAAATTACCATTCAATTAGAAATAAATAAAGAACGGTATGAGAGGGATATATTGGCATCAGATATATTACTAGATGTTCTCCGAGATAAAATTGGACTTACAGGAGCTAAACCTGGATGTTTAAATGGAGATTGCGGAGCTTGTACGGTGATAATGAATAAACAGCCAATGAAATCCTGTTTAATGTTAGCCATTGAAGCAATTGATTCAGAAATCCTTACAATAGAAGGCCTCAAGGATACCCCGATTCAGAGAGCTTTTGTGGAGCATTTTGCTTTTCAATGTGGGTATTGTACATCTGGATTTATAATGATTTGTCAGGCTTTGCTCCTTAATGACAATAAGCCTAGTCCTGAAAAAATCGAAACATGGCTTTCTTCTAATATTTGTCGCTGCACCGGATATAAAGAAATTGAAGAAGCAATATATTCAGTAATAGAACTGAACTTTTAAATATAAAAAATCAAACAAATCAGTGACGTTTGCCCGTTTATATGAATAAAATGCCTACATGGGGAGTGGTGATATTGAATGAAACCTGTGTAGTTAATTCAGAAAAAAATGTAATTCACTCCTTTCAGCGCAGTCTCGAAATTACTACAGCCATCCTTTTATTAACTGGACAAATTACAATCATTGGCATATTTGTAAGGTCAGGCAGATTTAGTCTCTCATTAGGCGGGCCTCTTTTGGGTGGTTATCGTTTAGAAGGGAAGGACCACTCGCAAGCGGGGAATCTTTTTATCGATATATTGGACATCATTATAGCTATATTATTAATCAATGATGTTATACATGTGACAGGCTCATTTGTTGCGTCTGGTGATTTCACAATAAATGTTTCCGGTCCTATTTTTGGTTATCCTGAAGTTGTTCCGGCATTGCCCATTGAAGATTATAACTTGTTTAATACAATTGTAAAGAAGCATTATAACGTTCCACCAGAATTATTAACTACATTAAAAGGGAATGAGAAAAAATGTCATTAACAGATATTCCTACAATAAAAAGTTCGAGAAACAATGCCTTTCTAATCGCCCTTCCCATTATCATCTTCATATTTTTCTTCACTCAGCAAAAGTCTACAGATGTCTAAAAACTTTGATACCTTTAGAGTAATAAAGGTTTTAATCATTTCAGAGGTAAAGCCTTTTTATAGCTTTACCTTTTTTTGTTGTGTTTTATAAAATAATGTCATTGAAAAAATTCTGGACAAAGAATTGAAGGAGCCAATATCCACATCTATGATAAGAACTAACATCCTCTTTAAAATAAACCTTGGATAAAAATCTAAAAACACAAGCATTAAATAGCAAACTAACATAGAAATGAGAGTGGGAATATGATAGTAATTCTATATAGTTATTTTATCAATCGTCTATTCCCGAAGAAATCCCCTTTCAAGCCAGGAACTATGACCGATTTTATGGGAATAAGGTTTCAAAAATACTTTATTCAGGAGGTAGATAAAAGTGGAAAAGAAAAAGATGATAATAAATGGAAAGAAGATATCTTATATTGAGAAAGGCAGCGTTAATGATCCCCCGGTTCTTTTATTGCACGGGGTACCTGAGTCCAGCCTTTTGTGGAGGGAAATGATTCCATGCATTGTGTCTTGTGGATTTAGAACCATTGCACCGGATCTCCCTGGATTCGGCCAAAGTGAACCGTTTGATGAATCCTCAACATGGGAAAGATATGAACAGTTTGTATCGGATTTTACAAAGGAACTAAAATTAGATAAATTCCACCTTATTGTACATGACTGGGGCGGACTTATTGGATTGAAATGGGCATGTGATCATCCAGAGAGAATACTAAGTCTCTTTGTTTCAAATACAACCATATCAGTAGATTATAAGTGGCACTCACTTGCTCAGATTTGGAGAACTCCAAATGCCGGAGAGAAAATAATGAAGGTCATGTCAGATGATCCCCAAGCTCAAACTAAAATGAGGAAAACGATTCCGAACATAGTTGACGAAACTCTGGAAGACTTCTTTCGTGTCTTTAGAACACCCGAATCAAGTAAAGTCATATTAGATCTATACCGTTCAGGAAATATAGAAAAGGTAAAATCGTACGATCAAAAACTAAATCATATCAAAATACCTGTCACAATAATTTGGGGAGAGAAGGATCCTTATATCCCATATGAATTTGCCTACAAGCTCCAGAAAGAAGGTTTCCCACATGCACAGGTTCACATCATTCAAAATGCCGGGCATTTTATCCAAATCGAAGTGCCTGATAAAGTGAATGCTTATATCCAACAGCATTTTAAAAACGTGTAAACCTTATATAAGATATATACAGGGGGAGAAGCGGATGAAAAGTCAGCATTCCCCTTTTCGAACGTAATGTTAACAATACTTTATTGATAATCTTATTGTATTATTAAAACGAGTACCTATATAAGAGAAAAAGAAATCCCTAAAGTAGTGAGTCTTTCACCAAACGCTGCAAGAAGTTGAGTATGACCAATGCTAATATGTTGAGAGATTATAATAGAAAAAGGCTTTGTTCATTATCAGTAGCTGATTTGCAGCTCTTTTTCTTTTGCAACAATGGGGTTGAATAGTTTAAGAAAATTATTATACATAAATTATATAATTTGAGGAGAGAAAAAATGAAGACTGATAATTTTGATTATATTGAACTTTGGAGACAATCCATGGTAGATCATTATGGCAACATGCCGAATCGACTAAAAGATGATGCAGCAGAAGAAGCTTTTTGGTCATCCATGGTTGAAAGGAAAAAACAACATAAAGCTGACCCTTATGCAAAACATGTGCACCAAGAGTTACTGCCATTATTAAATCGTGAAGACCATGTATTGGAAATCGGTCCTGGCTGGGGCAATTACACCTTTGATATTGCAAAAGAGGTCAGGAAGCTAACTTGTATTGATAGTTCTAAAAGCATTATCAGTTTTTTGGCATCTCAGGCGAACGAAAAAGGTATCGAGAACATGAATTTGATTCATGATAAGTGGGAAAATAAGACGAAAAGGGATAAATATGATGTAGTATTTGGTTTTAATTGTTATTACCGTATGATCGATATCGGTCACACCTTATTAAAAATGAATGAGTCAGCAACCCGTTTAGTGATAGTCGGTATGACGACAGGGCCAGAAAAACCTCATTATATGGAATTGGAGAAACGAGGATATACAATCAATTTAAGAAAGCGGGATTACATACACATCTTGAATGTATTGTACCAACTAGGAATACTGGCGGACTGCAAGATCGTGAAATTGAAAAGTAAAAAAGTCTATTCCACATATGAAGAAATGATTCGTGATAATACGACAAAAATTCTCGATGAACAATTTTCCTATGATGAAGTAAAAACAATCCTTAATAAATATGTGGTGGAAAAAGAAGGATTTTTTGAATACGAATATCCGTTTCATGCAGCTTTGATGTATTGGAATCCTAAGGAATTTTGAGTAATCCAGTATTATTGTTTTTTCTCTTTTTGGGGTCCAAGGTATTTTTTTGTTAGATATTCGCAAAATATACTGAACATGCCCAAAAAAAACCAAAGAAATTCGGAGAGTGATTGATAAATGAAAGAAATATCCGAAAAGAGATTTTGTGAAACATGTAAAAAGGACACAGTGCACACAGTAAGGGAAGATGCATTAGAAATAGAATATTCATGTAATGAATGCAGTCGGCACCAGGAGATTTTCAAAACATTTTTTTAATAATATTCCAATCAATTTGAAGTTACTCATTGATCCAATTGGTGGAAAGTTTTCAATTAATGAAGGACTCAGTGCAGATAGGTTCTAAGACTTTAGAAATAGAATAAATTAAAAGGTATTCATTCCATACTACGGATATAAACGAAAATCGATCTTAGTTTATACAGGGGCTCATTTAAAGCACAAGGTTTCGACGATTGATGGGAAAAGCGGGGATAACACCCCTGGAAAAGGAATGGCTTTTCTATGGGTGGGGTCACTTTATCATGCGAAATAAGCTTTGTCTATGTTTTATCTAAGGACAACCATTTGAATTATATTTAGATAAACATTGAAAAAAATGAACATAGGTAAATTTCCTAAATTCATTCCAACGGCATGCAATATGTGATATATTGCATATTGCACCATTATATTTTGAGGAGGAAATAGCCGTTGGTACATTCAGATTCAACTCAAAAAATTAAACGTACTTCTGTACGTGAAGAAGCTTACATAATCTTGCGGGATTGGATTGTCCAGGGAATACTTACGCCAGGTCAACAATTACGTGACAAAGAATTAGCCGAACAATTAGGAGTGAGCCGTACTCCTATTAGAGAAGCACTTTTAAGGCTCGAGGATGAGGGGTTTGTGGAGACCAAACCGAGCCGTTCAACTATTGTTTCCCCTATTCGGTTCGATGGGGCATTAAATATATATTCCATTGTTTGGACACTGGAAAAGTTAGCTATGGAACAGGCTTTTGATATTTTGGAAGAAAAACACTTAATTGAGATGGAAGTCATCAATCAGGAAGTGAAAAAAGCAATTGTCGAAGGAAATCAATTAACTGCCGTCCAGAAGGATAATGATTTTCACTCCATTTACATCAATCTTCCAGTAAATGATGAATTGAAGCGGATTTTATCTGGACTAAAACAAAAACTTTTACGAATCGAACTGTATTATTTCAATCAGGTAAGTGATGTACATCTTTCCAGTAATGAGCATGATCGGATCATACAGGCAATAAGACAAAGAAATCTCTCGATGGTGCTTGAAATGATAGAAAAGAATTGGAAAGAAAGTTATTTTAGGATTCAAGCCCATATGGATCGTGTAAAAGGTGGGGAAGAAAAAAATGAGCAATGATACTTTAGTCGATGTATCACCTTCAAGAAATAAAGGAATCGCTCTAGTACTTACCGGCGCTGTATTATGGGGAGTATCAGGAACGGCAGCCCAATATCTTTTTCAACGGCAAGGTTTCAGTCCTGAATGGCTTACGGTGGTACGCTTATTGCTTTCAGGCGTAATCTTATTGGGGATCGCTTATAAAAAAGAAAGAACACAGGTTTTTGGCATTTGGAAAACTAAAAAAGATGCGCTTCAAATTATCCTTTTTGCCATTCTGGGAATGCTCGCCGTTCAATACACATATTTTGCAGCAATTGAACATGGCAACGCAGCCACTGCCACTGTCCTTCAATACTTAGCGCCGGCCCTGATCACTTGTTATTTAGCCATTCGTTCTAAACGTTTTCCGACCATTACTGTGAGTGCAGCTGTGATCATAGCGATTTTAGGCACTTTTTTGCTTGTGACGGGAGGAAGCATACGTACACTTTCCATATCCGGGTGGGCAGTATTTTGGGGAGTAACATCAGCCTTTGCATTGGCTTTTTATACATTACAACCTCATGAACTCCTTTCAAGATGGGGTTCAATGATTGTTGTGGGATGGGGCATGTTGATTGGAGGCATTTGTTTTAGTATGGTCCATCCTCCTTGGGCATTTGAAGGAAATTGGACTTTACCTTCTTTTTCAGCGGTTTTGTTCATCATCATTTTCGGTACGATCATCGCCTTTTATTTTTATTTGGAAAGTACAAAATACATCACGGCTTCGGAGGTAAGTTTATTTGCTTCTATTGAGCCATTATCCGCAACCGTTATATCCGTTATCTGGCTAAATGTAACATTCGGTTTTGCCGAGTGGCTTGGCACACTTTGCATTATAAGCACAATTACGATTTTATCGATAGCAAAAAGCAAGTAGTTCCAATTATCAACAACTGGAGTATATATAAAATTAAACAATAAAACTAATAAACTACCATGTAATGTTCACGAATAATAATGGTGTGTGATAAATAATAAAGTCGTTAAATATAATGGTTGTTTAAAAATTGGGGCGATATGTAAGGTTTTATATCCTCTTTTTCCATATCATGTATAATAAAAACATAGAATATTTCATAGACATGCAGTATGGAGGAAGAAAAATGAAGATAATAGAGCTACCAATTGAATTTGAATTTAATAAACAACAAAATCACATTTATCCTAACTTAATTATATTGAATAATGAACTGACTTTGGTCGATACAGGGTATTCAAATTTCTTACCTTTAATTGAAAATGAAATTTTAAACAATGGATATGAAGTGAAGAATTTAAAGAATATAATCATTACTCACTATGATGGTGATCATATAGGCTCCCTATTTGATTTCAAAGAAAAGTATCCTTGGATTAACATTATAGCTAGTGAAAGTGAATCAAAATACATTAGTGGTGAAATGAAGTCAGAGAGATTGGTTCAAGCCGAAGAAATGCTTGAAAACATGCCAAATAAAGAAATCGAATTTGGTAAACGGTTTATACAGCAATTAAAGAATTTGAAGCATGTTTCGATTGATGAAAAGGTAAATGATGGTGATATGATTTTAGATAACAATTGTAGAGTAGTAGCAACACCAGGTCATACATCAGGGCATATTTCATTGTATTTTCCAAGTTTAAAAAGTGTAATTACAGGTGATGCAGCTGTTAATGAACATCTAGAATTGATCATTGCTAATCAAAACTTTTGTTTAAATGTCGAGCAAGCCCAACAGTCTTTGAGAAAGGTAATAAATCTTAAAGCTGAAACTTACTATTGTTATCATGGTGGGAAATTCACTTTATAAATTTGGGGGTTAATGACGATTTGAAGCAAAGTTTAACCGTTTATTAAAAGATGGACCAGTATTATTTGTACTCCAACTTTTCTTTATTAACTATCGGGAAAATAATTGAAGTAGGGGTCCAAAAAGCGATATTTATCTAACATATAAAACGGGCGACAATATAATATTAACAGTTCAATTAAAGGGCGCTATTCTTGAATAAAGTTATTTTCTTATTGAACGTGTGCAATAGTTGCCATGGCTTTTGATGATTTACCAATATCCAATTTAAATGTGACCAGTCTGATGAACCAGACTGGTCTTTTTATTTATATATGCATTCTTTGTTAAACATTGTTGTAGATTTTCAATAGTATATACCCACTTATTGTGGGCTCCATTGGGACAAAAGATATACTCATACTTCACTTCTATATTTTAGTATATCACCAGCTTGACAGTCCAACGCCTTACATATTGCCTCTAAAGTCGAAAATCTAATAGCTTTTGCCTTTTCATTTTTCAAAATAGAAAGATTAGCCATTGTTATTCCAACTCTCTCCGAAACTTCTGTTACTTCTTTGTAATTCTAAACCTAACTCGTTATTTGATTAGCGGCCTCTTTATTTTTGTTTAAACTGAATCTACCTTTTATATTCAACTTTATGAAAACTAAAAATGAATTTTTTCGTTCATTTAACCAAAACATAAAATAGCTTATTCTTTAAATACTGCGGATAATAAATAATCAGAAATGATTGTTAGAAATCCCCTAAAAGGTGGAGTGAAAAAGATGGAAAACCATATTACTTACCTTCTAGAACATTATGGGTACTTCGGAATAATATTTGCTTTAATCGGAGGTATTGTAGGACTTCCTATACCCGACGAGGTACTCCTTACATATATTGGTTACGCTGTGTATCAGAGTAAATTATCTTATTTACTTTCGATAGTAAGTGCCTTTGTAGGAGCAACAGGGGGGATTACGCTTAGCTACTTCATTGGTAATAAATTTGGGGTGCCTTTGTTAGAAAAGTTTGGACCAAAAATCCACATTACCGAACAAAAAATTAATACAACAAAGAAATTATTCAAGAAATTCGGACCCTATTTTTTATTTTTTGGGTATTTTATTCCTGGGGTACGGCACCTTACAGCGTATATAGCAGCTGTCAATCGCTTCCCATTTAGAAAATTTGTTATTTACGCCTATACTGGTGCATTAATTTGGAGTTTTAGTTTTATCACACTAGGAAGAATATTAGGGGAAAATTGGACGAATGTTGAACTATATTTGTCAAAATACAGGATTTATTTAATTACGAGTTTATTGGTCCTTTTAATATTCATTTATTTTTTTTGGAAGAGAAGAAATCGATTATGAAGGGAATAAAAGTCGCTTCTATAAAAAAACTAAATACCAGAAACCGTTAAAAAGTTTAATGTATTTTTAAGGGGCCTTGTATTTAGTCTGTGTAGAGCACAGGATAGTTTTTCCTCTGTGAATAGCGGAAGAATATATAGAAAATGCTATATAAATGCGAAGATTGTTCGACGTCAGGGGGGACTTTCTTGTTCAATCAGATAGCAAAAGCTGTGCCCAATTTATTTACGATTGGAAATTTATTGTGCGGTGTACTCTCTATTACCTATATTATTAGTGGCTATTTGCAAGTAGCCGCCGTTTTTATTTTCTTTTCGGCTTTTTTAGATCTTCTTGATGGAAGGATTGCAAGAAAATTAAAAGTGAACAGTGAATTTGGCGTGGAATTGGATTCCTTGGCTGATATTATTAGTTTCGGAGTTGCACCTGCACTTCTATTTCATTCGATAGCAGCACCATCAATTTTAACGTCTTTGGCTTTTATTCTTTTCCCTACGATGGGAGCATTAAGATTAGCTAAGTTTAGTGTTAATCCAACCATTGGGTATTTTAAAGGATTGCCTATTCCAGCTGCTGGATTACCTTTGGCTGGTATGGGATTCTTTTTATATAGCAATGCATGGATTACCTTAATACTCGCGCTCTTAATGGTAAGTCCAATTAGGGTAAAAAAACTTTAATTTCATTATCCTTTGTAAAAAGGCTAGTAACCTTTTCTTGGCAGGACTGTCAGGACACCACCGAGGTTATAAGCTAAGAAGGGATAAAGCAACATGGCAATAGCGATCAAGCGCAATTACGGGATAATAATGCTCCTGTCATGCTTCGAAAACTTAACCAGACATGTAATTGTTCATACAATGCAAGCTGTGGAAGTATGCTATCCGTTAATGCCCGACAACAAAGAATGCCGTAGAGGCTGGCGGTATAATATATGGAGAGCCTTCAGAGAAACAAGGATGGATGTACGGCTGCGGTTTTACTGATTTGGATGGTCATCGGTGGAATGTGTTGTATAGTTAGGGTTTTTACTTTCGCATCAGTTTTCACATAGGTTAATTGCAATGATTCTTGACCTCAACAATATAAAAAAAGTTGAGTGTAACGAATCCAATTCATCTTGAATAAAGATTTTCTTTTCGTAGGAATTTAATTTTGTAACCGATCCGATCCATGAAGAAAAGTAGCCATCTTTCCATGTAGTAATCGTCAATAAATATTTCCGTACTACAAATAACTATTTACTAAAAGATTTTTATAATTTCATTCTTCGTGACTTCTATTCTGATTGCTATGAAGAATGCTTACTAATATGGTGAAGCAATGGAATCACTCCTTTATTTGTTGAAAATAAAAAAACCGCAGATTTTACTTTGCGGTTCCTCTTCTCCAGTAATACCTATGCCTATTGTGTGACATCAGGTAATTCGAACAACATTACCTGATGTCACAAATAAAAAGAAAAACTAGATGTAAAATCATTTCTATCAGAAATCAGATTGATAAATACCTTCCTTCTCCAAAATGGAAAGTGCTATCTTTGCAGTAGAACTTCCACCTGCTTGCTTTTCACCTTGAATATGAAAGGCAAAGAAAAAAGTATTATCTACAGTTTCTACATATCCCACAAACCAACCATCAATATTTTCCCCGTTTACAACTCCGGTTCCCGTTTTTCCAGATAACAAATTACCATTTGACTCTTCTAAAAGTAAGGAGTCTTTCACCGTTTGAATATTAGATTGTTCAAAAGCGAATTCATTATCATAAAACTTTTTCAAAATATCTACCTGTTCAACTGGAGAAATTTTTAGAGAGGCATCTAGCCAATAATTAGTTATATTGCCAGATAAATCGCCATTTCCGTAATTTATCTGTTTAAAATAATTCTGCAATTTCTTTTTGCCAACCTGTTGATCAAGTTTTTGAAAATACCATGAGGAGGAGCTTTCCATTGCTGAGAATAAATCTTGATCTTGATTCCATTCCTCATATGGATATAGGGTTCCATCCCAATTCATTTGAGAATTTTCCCTTGTAATAATCCCAGATTCTAGCGCAAACAATGCACTGAATATCTTATAAGTGGAAGTAGGTTGGAATCTAGTAGTGCTTTCTTTCTTATTGTATATAGTATACTGTTTCATTTTGGAATCATACAGTACAGCACTCCCAGAAAGGTCATCAAAAAAGCTACTGTAATCTTTGTACAATACATTGGTATGAGATAAAGGATATGTTTCTTTGTTCACAGCCGCCAATGCAGATATAGAAGGAATACTAATCAAAATGATCGCAAGAAGAATGATATATACTAGACCACTTTTCATCTTTAGTAGATGTGATTCTACTTGAAAATTTCCGATTGTAACAATACGCCTTTTTACTTGTTTGTATGAGCTACTGATTTCCGAAGCAGCTAACAATGAGGATGTTCGTTGCGAAAGAGAAGCAAATTTTAAAATAACCTCACCATATTTGAGATGTGATTCCTTATCTAGCGTTTTTAAAACTGCATAATCGCAAGAAATCTCCATCTCTGTTTTCATTTCCCTTAAGAAATACCATACGAGAGGATTAAACCAATAAACAGTTCTAGCTAGACACATGAAATAGTTTACTAGCATATCTCTACGTTTACAATGGTACAATTCGTGAAGTAATACACATTTCATCTCGTCAATAGATAGCGTTGAAATATCTTTTGGCATGACAATATATGGATTGATAATCCCGAAGGTAATGGGTGATTTTATTAATGAGGAATAACCTAAGACAACCTTTTTATGAAAATGTATTTCCTCTTTACATGTATAAAAAAGCGCTGATAACTCTTTGTTTTCAACTACTTGCAGGCTTTTTTTTATTTTGCCGATTCTTAGATTGCTATATATAGTAGCCATAAGCATAACAATCATTCCTAATATCCACACAATGAAAAAGACAGAATCCATCATTCTGAAAGGCGATTGCTCAATTGACATAGAAAAATCTTGTAGCCAATTTGCATTTTGAACAATTGTTTCTTTCGTTTTACCTGTAGAATAGATATCAGATAATTTTGAATTACTTCCTAAGTTCATCCAGTCAAAAAAAGAGTTTATTTTTAGAAAATGAAAGGGGATAAAAGGAGCAATCAATGTCAAAAGAGAAATGACACTGATATGATATTGGGTGTTTACAGTTATTTGAATCTTTAATATTTTTTTTATGAATATGATAATGCAAAAAATCACAGACAATATAATATTACTGATGAAAAAGAGAGAAAAGAAAGAGCTACCCATATTATTCCCTCTTTCTGTTCTTACGTTCTTCTAAAATTTGATACAACTCATTAATTTCATCTTCTGACAGCTTATCTTTTTCCAAAAAGTTTAATACCATAGAATTAAGAGTACCATTATAAAAACGATTTAAAAAACTACGACTCTCAATTTCTAAATAATCACTTTCAGCTACATTTGGTGTATAAACAAATACACGACTTTCCTTATAATGATTCAGTGCTCCTTTTTTTATTAGTCGTAACAACATTGTTTGAATTGTTTTAGGGCTCCATTTACTAGTTTTGGATAACTTTTCAATAACCTCATTGGTATTGATATTAGGGTGTTTCCAGATTACTTTCATAACTTCTAATTCTGCTTCTGAAATTTGAGGTAATTTTTTCATATAAACCATCCTTAAACTTACGATTGTAATAATTTAATTATATTGTTCATATATTAAGAAGTCAATGAAACGATAGGATAAAGAAAAAACATTGATCTTAAAAAAAAGAGAGGAGAGACTTGTTTTTTTCTTTATTTTAAAAAGATTTTGTATACTACTCATTCCCTTAAAACTTACGATTGTAATATTATATTATTTATATTGCTATCACTTTAAGAATAAAAGCATTGACTCCAAATCCTACATATGTAATACTTTCAAAAACTACATATGTAATATTTCCATAAGTGGTAACTGGGATAAGATGATGATACTAGCTCTTTTTCTTGGTATTTCTTGAATAACAGTAGACAACTATTTTTCCGGCAAAAAGGAATGTGAGGGGGAAATTTAGCAAGATAGAGTGGAGAAACTAATGTGAAAGTAAAGATTAACACCTTAAATAATGTCAAATAGTAAACAACCTCTCAATAACTTAACAAAGTCAGCGCATTTAGTGGACTAAGATAATAAATTATCATTTAAAAAATGCATGGAATGGAAAGAGTTAACAAGTTGTTTTTATAGGGGGTAACGAAGTGAAAAAGACTAAACCGTTTATGATGATTTTTTGCTACATATTTATATCTGGATGCTCAAAAGAAAGTAAACAAAAAGAGAGGTTTGAAAACTTTTCTCAAATGTTAACGAAACAAGATTATGGTAGGCTGTTTGCTTTATTATCTTCAGAAAATGAAAAAATGCAAATCAGGCCTATTTGAGGAAGAGGGATGAACAATGAAGAAAGTAACCATATTGGTGCTGGTTGTAGTATTGGCGGCTGGGGGCCTGTTTCTGTGGCATTTTCTTAAAGCGAATCAGGCAACCCCGGAAGAAGTTTTTAATGAATATGTGAGACAATTTTCTGAACAAAACTACGAGGAAATGCTGAAACTTATTTCCGAAGGGGAATTGGAAACCTACGATTATACGAAAAAGAGTTTTACAGATAAATATGATGCGATTTTTTCAGGCATTGAGGCTTCTTCAATCGAAGTTTTATCCAAGGAGCTGCTTTACGAAGAGGATAATGAAACGTATGAAGGACGCTACAAGGTGAAAATTCATACATTTCTTGGAGAGGTGACAGCGTCCTATCAAACCTTTTTTATAGAAGAGAAGACGGATGATGGGAAGGCATGGAAGGTGAAATGGAATCCTTCTTTGATCTTCGCTGGGATGGAGAAAGGAGATAAAATCAGCGTGAAGTCCTTTTTGCCGCATCGGGGTGAAATCCTTGACCGTAATGGAAATCCGCTCGCACTGGATAAAGATGTGTATGAAATGGGGATCATCCCAGGGAAGCTTGGAGAGTCCAAGGAAGCTGGAATAAAGAAGCTAAGCGCTTATTTCAAAATTCCGGAAGAAAGCTTTCAAAAGGCGCTTGATCAAAAATGGGTGACGGAAGATATCTTCGTCCCTATTGCTGCTATGCCTGCAGAGTTTCAGCCGGAAAGTATCGATGAGGATCTACCTGGAGTATTTTTTCAAACGAAAAGGATAAGGTATTATCCCGAAAAAGAAAGCAGTGCCCATCTGATTGGCTATGTGAAGCAAGTAACGAGTGAAGACCTCGAAAAGGACGCCGGCCATGAATACACGTCAGGTGATTACATCGGTAAGTCCGGTCTGGAACAAGTGTATGAGAAGCAGTTGAGAGGAAAGAAGGGCGGCATCATTCAAATAAAGAACAAGGAAGGCAAACAGAAAAGCACTCTTAAAAAAGTGGATGCCATCAATGGTAAAAATATAAATCTGACCATCGATGCTGCATTGCAGAGTAACATGTATGAAGCGATGAAGCAAGATGCCGGCGCAGTGTCAGCTATCCATCCGGTGACCGGGGAAACGTTAGCGCTCGTCAGCTATCCATCCTTCGATCCGAATTTAATGGTGAGCGGGATGACGGAGGAGCAGTGGAAAGCATACAGTGAAAACCCAAAGCTTCCATTCTTGAACCGTTTCTCCAGCCTATATGCACCAGGTTCGACCTTCAAGGCAATTACTGCCGCCTCCGGACTCACCGTCGGAACGACATTCCCGGAGAAGCAACGGGAAATATCCGGCTTGCAGTGGAAGAAGGACAACAGCTGGGGAGGCTATTTTGTCACCCGCGTAAAGGAAGCAAGTCCGGTGGACATGGTTGATGCACTGGTCTATTCCGATAATATCTATTTCGCTCAGGAAGCCTTGGAAATGGGAGCTGCCAATTTTGAGAAGAATGCTTTGGCATTTGGGTTCCAGGAGGATTTCCAGCTGCCGATTTATTTGAAAAAGAGCCAGCTGTCCAATGATGGGATCAAGAATGAAGTCTTACTCGCTGATTCTGCCTATGGACAGGGTGAGGTTCTGATGTCAATGGTCCATTTAGGGACTGCGTTTACACCGTTTGTGAATGGCGGAAATATGGTGATGCCTGTTTTGATAGAGAATGAAAAGGAGCCTATCCGCAAATCCGTCATTTCTAGTGAGGTTGCTGCAAGCATCCAAAAGGCATTGATTCAGGTAGTGGAGCGTGATTCCGGGACTGCCCATAATCTCAAGACGACAAAAGAGGTACTGGCTGCAAAGACGGGGACAGCTGAACTGAAGAGCAAGAAAGGCGAAGACGGGATGGAGAATGGCTTTGTCGTCGTGTTTGATACAAAGAGTCCATCTATCTTGCTTACAGCCATTGTGGAGGATGTGAAAAATCGCGGGGGGAGCCATTATGTGACCGCGAAAATAAAACCTGTGCTGGATCAGTACTTAGCTGAGAATGAATAAAGGAAGACTTCTGTCATCCGGATTTTTTCATCAGCTTATGGTTAGTTGGTACTAAATAAAAAGGAGTTGTGTAAGGTGAGTAAATGGAGAGACAGAATGAGCTCCATCCGTGTTCTACTGGTGATTATCAGTAGTGTGATATACACTATTTTTCCTCAGCCTCTTACACTCAGTTTATTCTGCATCGTCGGCATAGCTTGTGTCAGTCTGACGACGCTAAACGAAAAATAGGAAAAAAGCGAGGGGACAGGACGTTGGTGGAGAGGAAGAAGAAGAAAAATGATCGGACGAAATCGGCCAGGCTGAATATTATCATGACAGTTGTGTTTGTATTGTTTACCGTTCTGGTTTTCAGACTGGCCATTGTGCAGCTCAATGAAGGGGAAATGTACGAGAAGAAACTGAATAGCACCAATGTGAAGGAAGTGAGATATCACCTACCACGAGGAAAAATATACGACAGGAACAATCAAGTGATTGTCGATAATAAAGCGTCAAACATCATTGTCTATACTAAAAAGGGAAATGAAACAGACCAAGAACTGCTGGAAGTTGCTACGAAACTCTCCGCATATATATCGTTCAAAACAGACAAGATTACAGAACGAGACATGAAGGACTACTGGATCGTGACCCGCCCTAAGAAAGCACTGAAGAAGCTGACAGACAAGGAACTGCGGAACCAAGAGCTGACAAATAAGGAACGTTATCAGAGGCAGCTGGACCGGATTGGTGAATCCGATTTAAAAGAAATCGGAAATGGTGAAAAGAAGGTTCTCGCCATTTTAAGAGAAATGAAGAAAGGCTATGCCTATACCCCTCAGCCAATTAAGGTTGAACATGTAACAAATCAGGAATTAGCACGAGTGAGTGAGGCACTGAATGAAATTCCTGGAGTGGATATTTTGACCGATTGGGAAAGGACTTATCGGTATGGGGAATTATTCCGTTCCGTATTGGGAAGCACGACATCCCGGGAGGAAGGAATTCAGAAGGAGAAGCTGGACGGTTACTTATCAAAGGGTTACAGCAGGAATGACCGGGTAGGAAAAAGCCAGTTGGAATACCAATATGAAGAGGTCCTCAGGGGGACGAAGTCCGTAACAGAAATTGAAACGGATAGAAAAGGAAACATTATTAGAACCGAAGAGGTCTCCGCCGGTGAGCCGGGTAAGGACCTTATGCTGACTATTGATATAGGTTTACAAGAGAAGGTGGAAGAGATACTTACTGCTGAACTGATTGATGCCAAGAAGAACGGAGGTGGGGCATTCCTAAATAAGGCCTTTGTAGTCATGTTGAATCCTGTAACGGGAGAAGTTCTGGCTATGGCTGGGAAACAGATTGAAGAAGTCAAAGGCAAGTGGGTAGCGACCGATTATGCCCTTGGCACTGTCAATTCATCTTTTGAAATGGGATCATCCGTTAAGGGGGCGACAGTACTTTCCGGGTATGAGAGCGGGGCCATCCAGCCGGGCCAGTCTTTCCTGGATGAGCCAATCCATCTGCTGGGTACCCCAGTCAAGAAGTCAGTACGAACGATGGGGATGGTCAATGACCTGACTGCATTGAAGCAATCCTCCAATGTCTATATGTTTAAGACGGCTATGAGTATGCTTGGGAAGACCTATTATAGAAACATGAAGCTGCCGCTAGATTCGAATGCCTTTGAAACGTTTCGCTATTATTTCAATCAGTTCGGACTAGGGGTAAAGACAGGAATCGATCTCCCGAACGAAGCGAGCGGATATCCCGGCCAAGGCGGCTCTCCAGGCTATTTGCTAGATTTCACGATCGGCCAATATGATACTTACACTCCCATGCAACTGACTCAATACATATCGACAATTGCTAATGGAGGATATAGGGTGCAGCCTCACCTTCTTAAGGAGATCCGCGAGCCGCAAATGAAAGACCAAGATCCCGTCATTTTCCAAAGCGTCTCTCCAGTTTATTTGAATCGCATCGACATGGATAAGCAAAAGGTTGAACGCGTGCAAGAGGGATTCCGCAAGGTGTTTCATGAACAAGGCGGAAGCGCTGCCTCCCACTTTAATAAACAGCCATACAAAAACTACAAAATAGCCGGTAAAACGGGGACAGCACAATCCTTTTACTATGATTCTGAATTACGAAAGACATATACAGATAAACCGACGAACAACCTAACACTGGTTGGGTATGCTCCCTACGACAATCCTGAAGTCGCCTTTTCAGTAGTCGTCCCAAATGCCAGGACAAACGCCCATCCAATTAGCCAGAAGATTGGGCAGAGAATCATGGAAGCATTTTTCGAAGATGATGATCAAGATCAGCACGAATGATGAGTATATGGATAAGTAGGCTGAGAAGGCAGCTACTTTTGTGTCTTTTTATTGCTTGAAATTTTCAGGGAGTTCAATTGTATAATGAACATTTCAGAGTTTTCTATGTTTATGAGATGATTAAATTAAGTGAGGGGAATCGAATATGAGAAAACGAAAGAATTTATCATTTATTTTAGCACTTATTGGTACAGTTGTTCTATTAACTACAAGTGTGCAACTACCAAGAGAAGCGAATGCTGCCAAGGGGAAGCTGAATCTTAATAAGCTCGAAGTCGATGAATTTTTTACGAACCATGACGGAACGTTCATATTACGTGATATGAAAAGAAAAAAAACATTAGTCTATAACAATGAACGCGCGAATCAACGATTTGCACCGCAATCGACTTTTAAAGTGCCAAATTCACTCATTGGGTTACAGGTAGGAGCTGTAGAAGATGAATACGACATTAAATATTGGGATGGTGTTGAGCGAGAAATCGAGGTCTGGAACCAAGATCACACGCTTGGGTCTGCTATGAGAAACTCTGTCGTTTGGTATTATCAAGCTATGGCTCGTGACATTGGAGAAAATCGAATGGAGGAATGGATTCAAAACATTTCTTATGGTAACCAAGATATTAGTGGAGGAATTGATCAGTTTTGGTTAAGTAGTTCACTCAAAATTTCTCCAATAGAACAAGTTGATTTTATGGAATCATTGTATAAAGAGAAGCTTCCATTTGATAAGGATGTATTGAAAACCGTTAAACGGATGATGATCCAGAAGGAAGGAAATAACTATACCCTTTACGGAAAAACAGGTCAAGGGTCAGGCATAGGGTGGTTTGTCGGTTTTATAGAAACGGACAATCGGGCGTATAGCTTTGCTACGAATATTGCTGGAACAAGTACAGACGCAAAAAACATTACAATAGACATTTTAAAGAAATATTATTTAATGGCAGAGTAAGGGCTGGAAAATTAATAATTAACATAATTTAAATATAAAGATAGGACCTGCACTTTGTGGAACAACATAAGTAGGAAATGATCAAACTATCAAAATGAAAAATGCTCAGAACGTTCGAAGGATGATTTCAATATAATCAGGTATGTTCTTCCTCCAGATGAGCCAACCATTTCTTATACCATTATAGTCAGGTTCTTTTTTAATAAACATCCGTTTTTTGCATTTCAACTAGAAATCCTATCCAAAGGAATCCATTTAGAATACTCGGTTCAAGAAATCATGATTTGGTACCTAAAAAGGAACCAGACCTTTAGGTTCCGATAGATAGCACACTTTATGTTAAGTAAGGATTATAGTGACATAAAAAATTAATCTTTTCGGTGCAACCGTACAAAGATGTAAGGTCTTTTTTTGCTTTAAGAAGTGATCACAACCAAAAAGAACGCATACTATACATTAGCGTTTAGCTACCAGGTATATATAAAGGAGAAAATGCTAATGACTAAGAATAAAAATAATGTAGAAGTGAGAAGGGAACCAGGAGCGCAATATGGTATTTATATGAGGGTAATTCTAGAAATCAACGCAGTAGGGGGTGTTTATGAATGGCAAGGAAAATGAAATCCTATAATTTTAATAGAGTTCATTACATACAAGAGAGTTTCTAAGTTGTTATAGTGAGAATCGAAGTTATGAACAGCTTTCAGAAGAACAAAAAAGTTATGAACTATTGTTAGGCCGACACTAAATAATACCCCACTATAGGAGTGAAAAAAGTGATAAGAGGTAAAAGTATAAGGATTCATCTATTTTTACTTTTGGTTGTTACAGCAGTTTTTTTATGGTCAGTTATAAATCCAGTAGGATACTTGAACTGGGCATTGGAGGTTAGTCCTGCCGTTGTCGGACTAATCATCGTAATTGCAACATACAGTAAACTTCGACTTACTACTCTCTCTTACATCATTATTGCCATTCTAGCGATTGTGATGTTTGTCGGCGGCCATTACACATATTCAAAAGTACCTCTTTTTAATTGGATAAAAGATGTTTTAAATTTAAATCGAAACGACTACGATCGATTTGGACATTTTCTAAAGGGTTTGTTTGCGATTGTAATAAGAGAAATATTATTACGAAAAACTCCAATAACCAAAGGCCCTTGGTTATTTTCCTTCACTATAAGTATCGCGCTTGCGATCGCTTCCCTGTACGAAATCATCGAATGGTTAAGTACTAAAATAACAAAAGAAGGAAAAGTAGTTAAAAACTTTTTAGGTATGCAAGGTGATATTTGGGATGCACAATGGGATATGTCGTGTGCCTTAGTTGGTTCGATTCTTGCGTTACTCTTTTTTTCAAAACTACATAACCAGCTGTTAAAAAAAGAATTAATAAGAGAGTCGAGGAAAAGTCAATCTGAAGGTGATTGAAGGAAATTATCGGAATGGTTTGCGAATACAACAAATGGTATAAAAGGAGTATCATCATGATGTTATTTTTGTAGATATTTTGTACTTTTTTAATTCTTTTTTCTATTCAACAAACGCTCCCGATTGTGGAATTTGAAAAATGTGAAAGAGCTCCAAAAATAGCTCCTCCGTTATTTTAAACAACACTTTAATTTTAATTAAGCAGAAATCAAATGATACTTTATTTTGTCTCCTTTTATAGTTCCCACACAATATATTGCTGAAAGTACATTCTCTTCTTGTTTGTATTCGAACATCATTTTTTTGGAAGGGTGGGAGATACATTACATAAAGAGTAGTTAAATAAGGAACATAAAATGATCAAACTTTGTTTCAAAGCTGCAGTATAAACGGAGAAAGCCCCTTGGCCGCCAAGGGGTTTTTGATGAGTTCCTTAAAGAGTGTTTATGCCAACTAAATATTGATTATGCTTGTATTAAATAAAAAAGGCCCGACCAATTAAGGTCGGATATATACTATTTAGCAGAAGCCGCCATATCCACGACCGCCACCGCCGGAACAACTACATTCAATAATGATTAAGAGAATAAACAATACGACGATAAAGGTTGAAACCTCCAACAAATCCAAAACCGACTTCACAATCTGCCATATGGAGAATGTTTCTTTATTCTTTTTTATCCAACCAATCCATTTTAGCTTTTAATTTACTCAATGCTATTCTGCAAAGATTGAATCATGGTATCTTGTGTAGTTTCTAAGTTATTCAGATTAGGGATATCAAAAGTACTTATTGGACGATCAACACTAATATGACTGAGCCTTTTTAAGCCTTTATAGCTGATTCCCCCATACCCAGTGTTTAGAACATAAATTAACAGGGAGGAGTTAATTTGAGGAATTTCCAAATATTCAAAGGTATTCAACTGATTATGTCCTGAAATAATAAGAAAAAATACAGGAGTAACCAAATGAAAAACAATAAATTGTATCAAGTAATTATCGCTATTTTTATAATTGTCTTAATGGTCGATCACTCGGTCTATGCAATGGAATGGGAAGATGAAGAAGGACCAATAAGCTTTAAAATTGAGATGTTACCTTGGGAGATTGTAAACAACATTATTCCTAATAAAACAAATTTCACCATTATTGATATTGAAACTGGTTTATCATTTAAGGTACAACGAAGAGCAGGTAGCCATCATGCTGATGTACAGCCACTAACAAAAGAAGATACTCAAATCATGAAGAAAATTTATAATAATAAATGGAGTTGGAATAGAAGAGCCATTATTGTATTAATCAATAATCAAATGATTGCTGCATCTATGCATGGAATGCCACATGGTGCTGGTGCTCTACAAAATGGTTTTTCAGGTCATTTCTGTGTTCATTTCTCTGGAAGCATTACGCATCGTTTGAAAAACGAAGATCTTTCTCATAAATTAATGGTATTGAAAGCGGCTGGTAAGCTAGATGATTATATACAAACGGTAAGTCCCTATGAACTTATACGTATTTTTACCATTGCCATAAATCAAGGAAATCAGAAATTATTAGCAATGACCTTATCAAATCCGAGTCATCCTAATCGTGTCAATAAACTTGTTAAAGATATTACATATTTTGGAGTAGTTGACCCTTTAAGACAACCGCCTGAACAACTAAATGGGCTTTTTCTCGTGGATGTATCCGTTCAAGCAGCTATTTATAAGAAGAGAGAAGGCAAAGAAATAAAGGTTATGCATTTTATAATCCGAAGGGAAAGTTTGACTGATCGTTGGTTTATTGATCAAGATTCGCTCTATGAAGACTTAAAAAGGATTTGTAAAGTAAGGTACAGTAATGATAAATCCTAACTATATTAGTGTGGGGGTGCATTCAATTGAGATTAAAATGGATTGCCGGAATTTTACTATTCGTTCAACAAGTGAATATTTCTGAAAGCTTATCGGTAACCCACCAAGGACAAACGATTGCCAGTGTCAACCATACTGATATTACTATGCCCTTACTAGATGTTCCTATCATCGACGTGGATAAATACAATCAATTTGTCAAAAAAATAGACCAACAAGTGTACCAAAAACCTGTAAATGCCACAATAGACAAACAAGGTAATATTCTTCCTGGGCGGGTAGGTTACAAGCTATACCATCAAGCATTTAATGAGCAATTTTATTCCTTTTTGTACAGTAGTAGAGTATACAAACTAGAAGTTCCTTTGCTTGCTATTCATCCAAAAGTTGACAGCGAATTACTTGCGGAGATTCGTGAAAAAAAGATAGGTGAATATAGAACATATTTTAATGTGAACAACAAAAATCGTTCAAATAATATCTCACTTGCTACAGAAGCCATTAATAATTATGTCGTGTTTCCAGGAGAGGTGTTTTCTTTTAACCAAGCCGTTGGCAAGAGATCAGAAGATAAAGGATATTTGCTCGCTCGAGTTATCGTTAAAGGAGAGTTTTCTGAAGGGATTGGTGGAGGGATTTGTCAGGTGTCATCCACCCTGTTTAACGCTATCGATAATGCAGGGTTACAAACAACTCAACGCTATTCCCATACTAGGAGCGTTCCTTATGTTCCATCTGGCCGCGATGCTACAGTAAGCTGGTATGGTCCTGATTTTAGTTTTAAAAACAAGTACAATCAACCTATTCTAATCCGAGCTACAACGCAAGGAGGAATGGTAAGTATTATGGTTTACTCTTCAGAAATGATTAATTATAAGACACGAAAAGTACCCGCCGCTTCAAATCAGATATCAAAAGAACAAATTTACCTTCATTAGATGAACTATCTTATTATATGGGATATTCCCCTTATTATTGATCGTTTAAATTTCACCAAGTAACAGGTATAAGTATTAGGCGCTATATTCTTCTTAGAAGATTGTATTTTGAGGTTGGCATTATGATTTGTGCAGACCCATATACCAAAGATATTGCTTACAACTTATTTGAAAAAGGAGCGGAAATATTAAATGCACCGTCTTCCTGGGGTCCCGGATTACATGGTCCAGAGGGAGAATGGGAACAAAGGTCATTGGAAACAGGACTGCCCGTAATTGTCTGTAATCGTACTGGCGAAGACAAAATTGTCCGTTTTTGGGATGCAGAAAGCATGATCATAAAAAAAGGGTGAATGCACATTAATCAAAACAATCAGCTAATTGGGCTTATAGAACATTTTGAATCAAAGGGTGTTCATATTCATTTTGTATCAATTCAAGACAGAATTGACACGACAACTGCTATGGGAAGATTCTTCTTCAGAATGTTGGCCAGCATAGTTGAATTAGAACGAGATATCATTAGCGAAAGACCGAAAGATGGGTTGACGGGTGCTAGAGCAAGGGAAAGAAAGGGGGCAGACCTAAGGTTGAATCAAAAAAAATTGTGATCGTAAATGTATGAAAGCAAAGACTACTCCTTATCTCAAATAAAAGCAGCCACCAGGGATTGGAGTAACAACTTTATATCGTTACCTAGAAAGGAAAGCGTTATCCAGCGAGGAAGTATACACTGTATCGTACATAAAGAGTAGTCATTAGATTCCCGTTATGTAGTTTACAATTTATCTAGTTTACATAATATATATTATAGGAAGTTATATTTTAATTATAAATATTGTCTCATATCTTAAGAATACTTAACTAAGTGAGACGGAAACTCAGATTTTATAATTTAAAACTGTTTTATTTAATTTTAGAAATTATATGCTAATTAGTAAAAAATCAAGTAAATATCCTATTTCATAATTTCGTTAAAATTTTTATCATTTATCATTTATTTCTTATGTTATTTAATTTATCTTAAATTCAATAATTACCTGCTAATTTCATCTGCTGCTTACATAAATGATTTTAATCTATATTTTTACCCGGATATATTTATTTAATTAATCCGTAGTTTTCCTGATTTTTCCCCAAATTAAATCCAGTTTTAATTATCAGAATGTTTGCTCACGATTTGTTTCTGTAAAAGCTCTTACGAATTCAGCAAATATATTGCTCTGTACATAGGTATTCTTCAGTGTTAAAGACTAAAAGAACTAAAACGCAGAATTTATTATTCTGATATATATAATTATCAACAAAATGAGAAATATTACGGGTTAACACCTCGAAAAAATTATATAACAATAATTTATATGCAAAAAAAACGAAAATTCCTTATGTGATTTGAATAAGTCCTTCAAACATTCGAACTCAAATATCATAAGTTCCGCTTACCAATAAAAAATCATAAGATGGTTTTCTCACTACCCACTTAATTCTCATAATACCGTTAAAATGCTTTATTATTAGTTATCTATTTAATGCTAATGCTACTTAAACAAAGTTGTGCTTGAAGCTGTTAAAGCAACGATTAGATTAAATAACTATCAGAAATATGTTAATTAATATCAAACATTTTAATCAAATATTAAATCCGCTTATATGCAGTTTAATGCTGACTTAATTGACCTTTCTAATTAGGCGCACTGGGGAATATAGGAAAGGGTTCCGCCTTTATATGAGCAAACTTAAATACATAATAATGTTCATATAGCTATTAAGTCATTTCAAGTCGTATTCTGTAATGCACTAAAAAATCACTAAAAAACTAAGCCTTTCGAGAAAAGGATTCGAAATTCAAAGGTTCAGCGATCAGAGAAGCCTTTCGCATATTACGTGATTAAAAATAGCTTTAAGGTAAAATAAGTTACCGAATATGAAATCACTCTAATCTTTTTAACGTATGGATTTTTAAACCTTAATGTTGATTTTCAAACAAATAATAAGGACCACTTATTTGTGGCCCCTTTTGTATCTGTTTTACTAAATAATCAATCCGTATCTTATTTAGGCCTTGTAGCTCTTATTTTCGCACTTTCACCTAGCTCACAAGAAAACTCTTCATTAACTCGATCCGGTTCTATTTTTAAGTTTTTGGGAGTCTGAGGTAATGATTTTTTTCTGCTAGATGATTTTTGATTGTTTGATCTTCCCATAATATTGCCTCCTAACGAATTTTTAATCTTTATTAGTATGGCTAGGAATCACAATTATATATCTTTAGACTTGCTCATGAACAAATAATTTTATCAACAGTTTTTAGGACACCTCCTTCTTATTTAATAGGCTGTGTTAAACTTGCCTGTTGATTTCCGCTCCAGGCACAGAGCGCCGAGGAGGCTACCCTGTCCTGCTACTCCCACAGGAGTCTCATGCCTTCCGCTCCAATCAACATAGTTTGAAAAATCAACACTTATGTTTAACATAGCCATTCTTATAGAGCAATGATGGCAACTTTAGGCTTTAGGTATTCCTTTATTAAAAAAATGCACTTGGATATTCAACAACTCCAGAAACATAATAAAGAGCATTTTCTTTCAACTCCAATGTCATAAATGCCTCTTCTTGTACTTCGAAAGGTGTTTATTCCCTATAAAGATGCTTTTCCACCCGAATTTTGGATAATTTTCTGTGTGCCCTTATACAACAGCAAAATTGTATTCAGGTTCTTTTCCTTTTATTATTGGTTGATCAAGTTCGATTCGACTCGATTTTGGATATATTCCAACGAACCTTTAGCTTCAAGAACGATTTGTTTAATAATTTCATCAACTGTTTTGACTTCCTTAATTAAACCCACTGATTGACCGCATGACAAGATCCCTCCGTCTAAATTCCCTTCAAAGTATACGCCTTACTTCTTTGTCCCGTTATTAGCGGGATTAATTCTTCTATAGTGGCTCCCTCATTTTCTAGTCGGTCTACCTCGATAGTATCCGATTCATTGCTGAAACCATCCAGTTCTTTACCTTATCATGAATAGGGGCTTCCTTCATGGCCATATAGCGAGTTTCCATAACAATCCCTTCAGCACCGAGTGCCAATGCACTGATAAGGCCTCTACCGACTGAAAAGCCTCCGCTTGCTAGTACAGGGTATTTTAACAGAATCAACCACTCTAGGGAGCATTACAAGCGTTCCTAAATCCCCCATGCCAGGATGGCCGCCCGTTTCATTCCCTACGATAACATCCGCATATAATCGGTATTCAATCCCCAATAATTCAGTAATTCTGGTTTTCAATTGACCCCTTTCAATTTTCAGGGATTTCCCTTAATCTTTTCTTACATAATGTACATTGCCCTGTCTATAAACCATACTTATGAAGCCGCTTGTAAAATGTACTTCTGGGAATATCTATCAATTTTGCAGCTGCGGTGACATTTCCTTGTGTCCTTTGCAAAGCCTCTAGCATTAAATCTTTTTGTATTTTTTCTCGAATAGTCAGATCATTTCCTGTAATACAATTTTTATCAATTTCCTTTGCAGACTGGCAATCCGCTTGATGCGTAATCGCTAGTGAATGCATAGAATTTAATAATTGTTCATAATCTACTAGTCCATCTTGAAGCAAGATAGACAAGCGTTGCAGAGCATTTTGTAGTTCTCTTATGTTCCCTGGCCAATTGTAACCCTTTAAACTATTTAATAACTCTTCTGTTAATGGAATATTCCAGTTATTCACTTGACTAAGATAGCGGACAAGATACGGAATATCATCTTTCCTTTCCCTTAAAGGTGGTACAAATACAGGATAAACATTTAAACGATAATATAAATCTTGGCGAAAAGATCCTTCATTTACAAGCTCTGCAAGATTACGATGTGTTGCTGTAATAATTCGAATGTCTAAAGAAATGCTTTTTGTACCACCAATCGGTACGATTTTTCTTTCCTGAAGTACACGCAATAAGGCCACTTGCATCGCATGTGAAATTTCACCAATTTCATCGAGAAAAATGGTCCCTCCATTAGCCTGCTCAAATTTCCCTTTATGCCCTTGACGCTTAGCCCCTGTAAATGCGCCTTCGACATAACCAAATAATTCACTCTCCATTAAATCTTTTGGGATGGCCCCGCAATTTATGGTGATAAACGGTCCTTTTTTACGAGAACTATTTTCGTGAATAGACATGGCAACAAGCTCTTTTCCAACCCCTGTTTCACCAGATATATAAACATTAGCTTCTGTTGGTGCAACAAGCTTTACTTTATGTAAAGTGTTTTGAAACGCTTCACTAATACCAATTTCACCCTTGAAATTAAACACTTTAGATGGCGAAGAAGTTGGAAAAAGCCAATTTTGGGTATGACTAAGACCTTCTGATAAAAATAAACACTTTCCAGATACCCTTTTATCTTCTTCAGAAAAAAGAGGAGTTTCCTTTTCAATTTGGTATCCATAGTTTAAAAAATCAGACAGTCGCATTCCAATAGATTGAGAAATTTTTTGACGAACTTGTTTGCTGGCGGAAATGATGATTCCTTTATGATTACAAACAATAAAAGGGCGGTTTGGATAAGCTTCTGCTAGCTCAATAGATTGCTGAGTTAGTGCCAACTCTCTTTTATAGGAGCGAACCCCCATCTCCTGTTCAATCGTATACGCCAGAGTAGCAACCATACCTAGCATTGATGGATGAAAATAATCAACCGGACACGATATATCTAAAACGCCCATTAACATTCCATCTTCATTAAAAATAGGCATTGCAGAACAACTCCATTTATGTGAGGCAATAGAGTAATGTTCGGTGCCTTGTATCATTACTGCCTCCCCCGTTTTCAAAGCGGTTCCAATAGCGTTTGTACCGACTTCCCCCTCCGTCCAGCGTACGCCTTCCACAAAATTTATTTTACCTGCTTCATCCAGAATTTTTTCGTTTCCTGAGAGGGAAAGAACATATCCATCAGGGTCCACTAACAAAGCCATCATTCCAGACTCTTTAATCGCTTGGTTCATTCTTGATAATTGGGGCGATGCTACATCTAGAAGTAAAGAGTTTTTTTCTCTTTGAAGGATCAATAAATCATTTGTTAACACATGCTTACCTTTATTTAGATACGGGTTGACCTGTTCTTTTTTACAACGATGCCAAGATTCCTTAATTCGCTTGTCCAAACGATTTGAATCGAGAACCCCCTCACTAACAAAACGTTCCCATGTACGTAGATAACAACTAGTGGATAACATATAATCCTCCTCTAATCATCTGGTTTAAACATTTTCAACATTCATTTGAAAAATAAAAGCATGTCTTTTCAATTAAGAGAAATAATACCGTGGAGTAATAAAAAGGCTGTTAATCGAGGTTCATTTTATTATAGTAGATAATGTATACGCTTACAATATTTTGATTTAAATTAACAAAAACTTCACAATAAAAGCTTCACATGATCATTCACGTGAAGCTTACTTATTAATCATTTATGCATATTTCCTATTCCTATGGTGCTTATCTTTATGAAAAAATGACGCCTCCATCAATCATGATAGATTGTCCTGTCATATAGTCAGAATCTGGTGAGGCGAGATACGATACAAACTTCGCAACATCTTCTGGGGTCTCAGGTCGTCCCAAGGTAATAGAATCGGAAAACTTTTTAAATGCCTCTCCTTTTCCCAGATTCATATATTGCCCCATTTTTTCATCGATAAGATCCCACATTTGTGTACCGACGATACCTGGACAGTATGCATTTACCGTAATTCCAAACTGAGCCAATTCTTGTGCTGCTGCTTGTGTAATGCCTCTAACAGCAAATTTAGTAGCCGAGTAAGTTCCTAGTAGGCTAAACCCTTTGTAACTAGCAATACTGGCAGCACTAATTATTTTCCCGCCTTCTTGCTTTTTCATTTGCTCAGCCGCTGCTTGCAGACAAAAAAGCACACCATTTACATTTATATTAAAAATCTGTTCAAGATCTTCCTGAGTCACTTCAAGCAATGGTTTAATTTGGGCAATTCCTGCATTTGCAACCATAACATCAAGTTGTCCAAACTGATCAACAACTTGATCAACCATATTGAATACTTCATTTCTTTTACTTACATCAGCTTTCACTGCAAAGCTTTCACGTCCAAGTTCCTTAATTTCGTTTACGACCGATTCGGCGCTATCCAAATTGACGTCGTTAATCACCACATTCAATCCATCTTGAGCTAGTCGTAAAGCAATGGCACGTCCAATTCCACGACCTGAACCAGTGACAATCACTGTTCGATGACTAATAACCATACAAAATACCCCCTTTATTCAATTGGCTTCAGTTCATTTAAGTATGCACTGCTTGGCCACTAACGCTTAATAATGCCTCATGTATGGACTCCGACAAGGATGGATGCGCTGATATTAGGTCTTCCATAATATCTGTCGTTATTTCTGTATGAAGCATGACCGTTCCTTGACCAATTAATTCTGTCGCGTGTGGGCCAACTATGGAAAATCCAAGAATCTCATTAAATTGAGGATCTACTACGACTTTGACCTTTCCAATCTGTTTGTTTGAAATGACAGCTTTTCCATTTGCGGAAAAAGGAAATTCCCCAACTTTAATATCACCATATTTATTTCTAGCTTCTTTTTCCGTCAAGCCCACACTGGCAATCTCAGGAGAAGTATAAATGCAGCGTGGTATTGCTCGGTAATTTACATTAGACAAATGTCCACATGCATTCAGAGCAGCTACTCTTCCCTCATGAAAAGCTACATGGGCAAGTTGGATTCCACCAATCACATCACCACAAGCATAAATCGAAGAATTACTTGTTTGCATTTGATTATTTACAGAAATTCCATGTCTGGAAAAATCAATACCAATATTCTCTAGATCCATTCCGCTTACTCTCGGCTTTCTCCCTATTGAAACAAGTACGTAATCAGCACGAAACTCTTCAAAACTGCCATTACCTTTATCTAAATATACCTTCTTATTATTAGTATTCATGTCTTTGACAGATGTGGAGGTATGGACAATTACACCATAGCTTTTCAATTCTTTATGTAGGACTGCTGAGATATCTTCATCTTCCCCTGGAAGCAGCTTTTCTCCCATCTCAACGATTGTGACCTTGGTGCCCATTCGACTATAAATACTTGCAAACTCGCATCCAATGACTCCCCCTCCGATAATCAAAAGTGAAGAAGGAATAGAGGGGAGTGACATGGCTTGACCACTATGGATAATCCAACTACCATCAAAAGGGGCAAATGGTAAAGGAATCGGTTCGGAACCTGTAGAAATAATAACTTTATTTGCTTCAATCTCTTCATATTTATCTTCGTTCTCTATCCGAAGTCGGTGACTCGTTATAAAAGAAGCTCTTCCCTGAATTACTTTTATTTTATTTTTTTTCATTAAATATTGAATGCCTTGGACAAGTGTCGATACAATACCTTTCTTTCGTTTCTGCACCACCTCCCAATCGATTTCAATAGAGTTAGATGGAAAACGTATCCCTAATTCGCCTGCATTTTTCACCAATTCATACGTATCAGCACTTTCTAACAAGGACTTCGTTGGCATGCATCCTTCGTTTAAACAGGTTCCTCCAAGTGGTCCTTCGACAACCAATGTCACTTCTTTTCCCTGCTGGGCAGCAGTAATAGCCGCTACATACCCAGCAGGACCTCCTCCGATAATAGCTATACGATTCAAAAGTTTTCCTCCTTTTTCTATAAAAGCATGGTCATTGGCTCTTCTAAATACCTTTTTATTGTTTGTAAAAAGGCTGAAGCGGGAGCCCCATCTAAGACACGATGATCAAAGGTTAAACTGAGTGGCAAAATAGTTCTTCTTTCCAACGTATCTTCAATATAGAGCGGAGTATCATAAGCAGAGCCCATTCCAAGAATTCCTGTTTCCGGGGTATTTAAAATCGGTGTGAAGTGTTCTACACCGTATGCACCCAGGTTGCTTATTGTAAAAGTAGAACCATTCATTTCTTCAGAAGGCAATTGACCTTCACGAGCAAACTTAGCTAGTTCCTTACCTTTCTTCGATAACTGCCTTAGTGTACAGGCGTCCGCATTTCTTATAACTGGAACAACTAACCCCTTTTCCAAGGCAACAGCTAATCCAAGATGTACATGCTCAAACAAATGAATTTTATCTTCTACATATGCACTGTTCATTTTAGGGTGATCTTTTAATGAAAGGACAACAGCTTTTGCAACAAAGTCTGTGATCGTCAATTTACCCTCATCATGTTTTTGTATTATTTCTGTAGCTTGTCTTTGCAATTTGATTAAATCGGTTACATCTGCTTTCATCGTAAGAGTCAATTGAGCACTACTTTGTAAGCTATCCTGCATACGTGTGGCAATAATTTTCCGCATTCCGTTTACAGGAATCCCCTGTGTTTTCTCTTTAGATTGCTCAGGGATTAAGATACTTTCTTCTTTATTTTCAGGCATTGATTCAGGTATCTTAATTGCTTTCTGTACATCATCCTTAGTAATTCTTCCACCTGGTCCAGTGCCTTGAATTTTTTCAATTTCAAGATTAGCTGCTTGTGCCATTTTACGTGCAACTGGGGTAATCATCACACGATCTCTATTTTTACTCATTGGCAAAATAGGGGGCTCTATATTTTCCGTTGTTTCTTTTTTGTGGTTTTCCGGCTGGATTTCTTCAGCAACAGGCTCATTAACCGTTAGGCTTTCATTGGGATTTCCGATATAACAGATAACTGTTCCAGGAGGGACGCCTTGTCCCTCTGGTACAGCTATGTTTAGTATTGTACCTTCTGACGGTGACTCGATATCCATTTCTATTTTCTCAGAATTAATGCTGGCTATTGCTTCGCCCTTTTCTACAGTATCGCCGACTCCCTTACTCCATTCCGAAACAATACCTTCTTTCATTGCCATGCCTAATTTCGGCATTACTACTTCTACAGCCATATCTTTTTTCTCCCTTCAGCATTGTTTCTTTACCTATCATCGTTTTCTTGCTTAAGGCTCCAGCTTTCGATGACAACTGCCAAAAAGGTGGAGCCTTTTTCATTTTTTCTTACACCCCAAGATTAGATGGTTCTCCTAACAATTCTGATACAACTTTAATTACTTTCTCTGGTGTAGGAAGATAGATATCTTCTAGTGGCGGAGAAAAAGGTACAGGCGTATGTGGTGCAGTAATCCTTTTTATTGGCGCATCAAGCGTATCAAACCCTTTATCCGCGACCAATGCTGCAATATCTGTGGCCATGCTGCACCTTGGATTTGCTTCATCTATCACAATAAGCCGATTTGTTTTCGCGACGGATGAAAGAATCGATTCTTCATCCAGCGGTGACAAGCTCCTTGGATCAACAATTTCAACTTCAATGCCTTTACCAGCAAGTTGCTCTGCAGCATCCATTGCGGTATGAACTTGTTTACCGAGAGCAACGATGGTTAAATCTGAGCCAGACCGCTTTATTTCTGCTTTTCCGATTGGAATCGTATAATAACCTTCTGGAACCTCACCTACCATGTTATATAGTGTTTTATCTTCAAAAAAGATAACTGGATCATTATCCTCGATGGCTGAGAGTAACAGCCCTTTTGCATCATAAGGGGAAGATGGGACAACTACTTTCAGTCCCGGAATACTTGTAAACAAGGCATATAAGCTTTGTGAATGCTGAGCTGCTGCCCTAAATCCTGCACCATGCATCGTACGAATCGTAACAGGAACTTGCGCTTTTCCTCCAAACATATAACGGAACTTGGCCCCTTGATTTAAAACCTCGTCTAAACAGCTCCCAATAAAATCGTTAAACATTAACTCTGCAATAGGACGTAATCCCGTAGAAGCAGCTGCCATGGCTGCTCCCATATAACCTGCTTCGGCAATAGGAGTATCTAAAATGCGGTCACGACCAAATTCTTGCACTAATCCTTTTGTAACCCCCAAAACTCCACCCCATGCTTCATCATCTTGAAGGTGATCAACTTCTGCTCCACCGGCTACATCCTCTCCCATAAGAATGACATTTTCATCTTTTCTCATTGCGAGCGCCATTGCTTCATTTATTGCTTGTGACATACTGATTTTTCTACTCATCCCAAACTCCTCCTTTTATTGTTTAATAAGATACATAAACATCGTTTAATAAATCGGATGCCTCTGGATAAGGGCTTTCTTCACTAAACTTGACAGCTTGTTTAATTGCCTCTTCAACTGAATTCTCGAGGGAAACCAATTCCTTTTCAGCTATCAGATTCTGATTCAGTAAGTATTTTCTAAATTGAGCAATTGCATCTTTTTCTTGTTTATGTTCTTTCTTTTCTTGTTCTTTTTTATATTTCTGAGCATCGCCTTCAAAGTGTCCATAATTTCTATAGGTTACGCATTCTATTAAAGATGGACCTTCTCCTCTGCGAGCTCTTTGAACTGCTTCTTCTGCTGCCTGATAAACAGCTATTACATCTTTCCCGTCCACTCGAACTCCGGGGATATTGTAGCTTATTGCACGATCCGCTATCGTTTTACAACTAGAAGCATAGTTAAAAGGTGTCGCTTCACCATAACCATTGTTTTCAGCAATAAAAACAACAGGTAGATTCCAAATAGCCGCAAGATTAATCCCTTCATGAAAAGTGCCATGATTATTAGCACCATCTCCAAAAAAACATACACTTACATGATCAGTTTTTTTATACTTGGCAGTTAATGCTGCACCACAAGCAAGTGGAAAACCACCACCGACAATACCGTTTGCCCCTAACATTCCTTTATCTAAATCGGCTATATGCATGGAACCGCCTTTTCCTTTACAGAGCCCTGTAACTTTCCCATAGATTTCAGCCATCATCCCATTAAGATCGCATTCTTTAGCAATACAGTGGCCATGCCCCCGATGTGTGCTTGTAATGCTGTCCTTTTCATTAAGGTGAGCACAGACTCCTACTGCCACCGCTTCTTCCCCAGCATACAAATGAACAAATCCTGGTAAAATCCCCTTAGCAAATGATTCATGAACTTGGTCTTCGAATTTTCTAATCTCTAGCATTTTTTTGTACATCCAATAAGCCTTGTCCTGTGATAATTGAATTTCTTTAGTTTGAATCGTTTCCATATTCCAGCCCCCAATCTTAATAATGAGTCAATGATCTATATTGCAAATAGTGTGCCAAAATGGAAGTTCGGTAAAATTAGGACTTTTTCTATTTTCAGTCGAAACAAAACGAGACAAAATGAGATTGTTGTCTCGTTTTGTCTCGTTTTACTACCCCATTATTACGATGGCATTATTGGCACAATCCAAACGTAAAAAAAGACGGAGCTTTTTGCTCCGCCTGAATCCTAGAATATTTTTCTCTCATTCAACTTCATGGCTAATTCTTTGAAAAACTGAAGCGATTCAGGATTCCCCATGGAATCTGCATTCACCACTTTATCAAACTCGAAACCTAGCAACATTTTACGTATCGGTACTTCCATTTTCTTTCCGTTCAAGGTTTTAGGTATTTGTTCAACGACGTGGATTCGGTCTGGAATAAAACGAGGGGACACATGTCCTCGGATTTGTTCGTTGATTTTCGCTGACAATGCTGCATCCAGGATTTTACCAGGCTTAAGGACGACGAACAGCAGCAAGGAAGATCCGCGGCCAAGCACTTCCCTATCAATGACAAGACTTTCCATAACTTCATCGATCGCTTCGACGACCCGGTAGATATCGCTAGTTCCCATCCGTACACCAGAACGGTTAATGGTCGAGTCGGAACGTCCATAAATGACACAACTGCCCTTGTCGTCGATTTTTATCCAATCTCCATGTTTCCATATGCCAGGATACGTATCGAAATAACTCTCGTAGTATCTTGAACCGTCTTGATCATTCCAGAAGTAAAGCGGCATGGACGGCATCGGTTTAGTAATGACTAATTCACCGACTTCATTAATCAATGGTTGACCTTGTTCATCAAAGGCTTCTGCACTAACACCTAATGCCCTTCCTTGTATCTCCCCGATTCTTACAGGTAATGTTGGAACACCACCTACAAATCCGGCACATACATCGGTTCCGCCACTAGATGAACTGAGCCATATATCATTCTTGACATTCTCATACACCCATTTGTATCCGTCACCTGACAAAGGAGCACCAGTGGAAAAAAGAGCCTTCAACTTCGTTAAATCAAATTTTCCCATTGGCTTGATTCCTAATTTCATGGAATTCGTAAGGAAAGGTGCACTTGTTCCAAAGAAAGTCATGCCTGTGTCTTCAGCCAATTCCCAAAGGGCATCCATATTCGGAAAGGAAGGGCTGCCGTCATAAAGAACGATCGTCCCTTCATTAAGCAAACCTCCCATTAGTAGATTCCACATCATCCAGCCTGTTGTCGTAAACCAGAATACCGTATCCTCGGAAGTCATGCCTTGATGCAATCTTGTTGATTTAAAATGCTCCAATAATATACCGCCATGCCCTTGTACAATTGGTTTTGGCATTCCGGTTGTACCTGATGAATAGAGAATCCAAAGCGGATGATCGAACGGAACACTTTCAAAAGATAATTCCGCCGTTTCTTTTAATAGGTCATCCCAAGGGATTGTATCTGCAAGATTCACTTCCACAACCTTTTTTTCTATGTAAGGAACCAAAACGGTATGCTTGACAGTATCCAATTCCTGTTTAAGCTGTGAAACAACGGATGTTTTATCATATACTTTTCCATTGTACTGATATCCATCAACCGCTAGTAATAACACCGGTTCAATCTGTTTAAAACGATCAATGACGCTTCTTGCACCAAAGTCAGGAGAACAACTGGACCAAATGGCACCTATACTTACTGTTGCCAAGAAAGCTATGACCGCTTCGGGTATATTTGGCATATAGGCAACAACGCGGTCACCCGGTTTCACACCAAGTTCCCTTAATGAATGGGCGACAGAAGCCACTTTTTCTTTCAGCTCTTTCCAGCTAACCTCTTGCTGCCTGATATGTTCGGAACGAAAAAAAATCGCCGTTTTCTCTTCTTGAGCATTCAATAATGCATTTTCAGCATAATTAAGCCTTGCCCCTTCGAACCATTTCGCACCTGGCATTGAATGCTCCGCTAAAACCCTGTCATATTTCCTTGCGGCTTTTATATCACAATAATCCCAAATTGAAGCCCAAAATTCCTCCAGTTCATCAACCGACCATTTCCATAATTCATGATAATCATGAAATGATAAACCTTTCTTTTCTTTTAACCATTTCACATATTGAGTCAATACCGTGTGCTCGATTTGTTCTTTTGTTGGTTCCCAAATGATTTGTCCGTCTGTAAGCGATTTCATTTAATCATCTCCCTTAGGTATCAAATGCATCATTAATATTTCATAATAATTGGAAATTTAAATAAATTGTAATGTATAAGAATAAAACCGTCAATTTATTCTACACTCAAATAGACTCATATCTATGAATGGGCAGATTAATAGAGAAGCATGTACCTTTCCCTTGAATACTTGACACATGTATTGTTCCATCCATGCTTTTGATAACGCTATATGAAACCATTAGGCCTAATCCCGTTCCTTTATTTTTTGTTGTAAAGTAAGGCTCACCTAGACGGTAAATTTGTTCCTGCGTCATTCCAATCCCTTGATCTTGAATCATAATTTGGATGTTGGTTGCGTCGGGAATTAAATGTATGTATATTTCGCCATCATCTTGCATCGATTCTAAGCCATTCTTTAATATATTGAACAGGCACTGTTGAAATTTCTTCTTTTCACCCATGATATAATATGTTTCTTCTTCAAATAGGGACAACTTCAATCCCGTTCCATTATCGTTAGCCAAGGGTTTTATGCTGTTGACGACATGCTGAATTTCCTCGGATACGCTTAATCGTTCTTTGTTTTCAGGGCTTATGGCAGCAAACGTCAAATAATCATTAATGACATCCGTGGCCCGATCTAATTCCTTAAGCGCGATATTTGCATACTGCACCTTTGTATGTGAAGAAACGTCTTCGCTTAACATTTGTATATATCCCCTAGTAACTGTTAGAGGGTTTCTGACTTCATGAGAAATGCTTGCAGCCAAATGACTAACGATTTGCAATTTTTCCGCTTTCACTAATTTCTCGAGAACCTGAAAATTAGTGAGGATGACTTCCCATAATAAAATTACAACAACAATTCCGATGACTTGGATCGTGAAATATTGTTTCCATAGACTAATGCCAATAGTAAGTTCAAATACTTGTGTTGAAATAAACTGTGTGAGAGTGTGAACAATAAAGATTAAGGATATACCGATGAGGATTTTTTTACCGACAGACATTTTGAGATAGTATTTAGATATAAAAAACAGGGAAACTCCCATTAGCGGAAAAGAGATGCATGATATATAAAATCCATTTTCCCCCCCTGTAAAATAACGGATAAGAAGAGTGATGACTATTAATATGATACCTAACCTATAGCCTCCATATAAACCGCCTAAGAGAAAAGGGATCCATCGAAGATCCCAAACAAAATCGTCTTCTATGACCACTGGGAATAGCATGCATAGAACAAGTGAAAGAATAGGGAAAATGGTTAAGAACGATCCTTTTAATGCATCTATACGGTATACGTACTTTACTAGATAGCTCATTTGCAATAAAAAGAGCGGAAAAATGATAATTAAAAAGTTAATCAGTAAATCTTTTGTCATAAGATTCATTTTTACACCGAACTTTCGATATTTTTCGAATATTTAAAAAGGTATATAAATCATAACAAGATAGAGAATGATAAGCTAGTGAAATTTCCATGCGGGAACTTAAAAGGTTCCTCTTCCGATATCCAGGAAAGAATTTGAGGTAATGTTATAAAAAAATACCCGTTCGTAAAAGTGTACTTTTACAAACGGGTATTTTTTCCTATATATGAAAAGCTGTTGTATATTTAATTTCTCTATGAGCTAGTCTAGTTATAATTCCGAGTTTATTTACCTTTCTAATGAATATTTCCCATTCTTTCTGATCTTTGTTAGCCACTTTTAAAAGATAATCATACTCACCTATTAAACAATGACACTCTAATACTTCTTACATGGACGCTAATGCCTTTTCCAATAATTCCATTTTTTCAAGAAAACAATTTTTCAATTAGTATTTATGGGGAGAAGTAATCCCTATTGATGGAAATATGGACTGATCGATAAGATGATCCGTCCAAAAATTTTTCTGATTCGAAAAGCGCCCTGAAAAGAAACCTTTTTTAGCTATAGAAGTAAGACGTTACAGTTCATTCACTCTCATGGTTCTTAAATGTCTTCCCATCATGGTAATAAAGTTCAGAGTCTAAATGAACTTTGTCATCTTCTTTTAATTGACGAATAAGTTCCTCACTTTTTGTTTGATTCATTTCTTTAAACCAGGTCCCTTCTGGATATAGAACAGCGATCGGACCATGCTTGCATTGGCCGTTACATAATGTTTTTGTTGTGTGAATCTCCTTTTGTAGCTCTAATTTTTTCAATTCTCCCCTAATGGTCTCTGTTACTTCTTCTGCTCCATTTTTCGTGCATGTTTTCCCGTTGCAAATTAATAGATGTTTGCTAACCCCATCTAAGTTCATAAAAATTCCCCTTTATCCTTTTTATTTGACCTCTATAACAAATGGATAGCTATTGACTTTACCATCAAATTTAAATTCTCCCCACACTTTGTAGATCCCAGGCTTATCAAATTTTGTTTCAAATTGTGTCTTTTCTTCTGATGTAGGGTGCACATGAACAAATTTTTCACCCTTATCATCCAAAATAACAACATGGCCTAGAGCCCCCAGATAGGGCTCTGGAGTAATCCCTTTCGTATCAAAGTTTAACGTCACATCTTTGTTTATCCCTTGCTCTGTAGTTGTTAATTCAACTGTCTTTTCATTGATTGTTTTTGTTAATTTTGTATCAACCTTTAGTGAGCTTTCCTCATGTTCACCATGACCTTTACCCACCTGCAGCTCTATCGGATTAACCTGATAGGCAAGATTTTTTAGTTTAATATCAACAAACACTTTATAAAAGTTTTCAGGAAGGGCGAATTTCTGAGTATACATGCCATTTCCCTTTTTCACAGGATGTAGATGATAATAATCTTCCAAGTCGGCACTTACAATAATTAAATGCATAATCTTTTCATGTGATATTTCTAATTTAGGTGAATTTTGATCTTTATCCTTCACATCGATTGTAATTAAGCCTTCTTCATACTTTACGTTTGTGACCACTTCACTTTTTGAATGAGCTATATGATCTGAATGCCCTGAATCCTCACCATCACTTTTTTGGCTTGTATGATTATCATTATGTGCTTGCTCATTAATTGATTCTTTTTCCTCGTTACCATTTATTTTTGCCGCATGGGTATCCGTGTGATTGTTATTACCGTTCAAGCTTGCAGATACGGAATATCCACCAATTACTAATCCAAGATACACAATGGCTGAAACCGCCCAGGCCAACATGTTTTTTTGTTTCATGAAAAAATCCTCTCTTTTAAATAGATAGATTATCCTTTTAACTTAATCCTTTGTAATCTGAGTGCGTTTAAAACAACTGAAACTGAACTAAATGCCATCGCTACTCCTGCCAGCCATGGTGCCAGAAAGCCTAGGGCTGCAATTGGAACTCCTATAGCATTATAAGCAAAGGCCCAAAATAAATTTTGCTTGATATTTCGAATCGTCATTTTACTCATAAAGATGGCATCGGCAATACTATTTAAGTCTCCTCTGATTAAGGTGATATCAGCAGCTTCCATCGCTACATCCGTACCCGTACCGATGGCCATGCCAATATCAGCAGTGGCTAACGCTGGAGCATCGTTAATTCCATCACCGACCATTGCCACTATCTTTCCAGCTTTTTGAAGCTTTTTAACTTCCTCTGCCTTTCCTTCAGGCAGGACTTCTGCTATAACATGGTCAATTCCGACCTCATTTGCAATTGCTTGAGCTGTCTGCTTGTTATCACCTGTAATCATGACGACTTCCAGACCCATCTCTTTTAACCTTTCAATTGCTTTCTGAGAGGTTTCTTTAATTGTATCTGCGACAGCAATCACTCCAGCGAATTGATTATCAACGGCTACTAGCATTGCAGTCTTGCCTTGTTTCTCTAAGTATTCCATTTGTGGTAATATGTCTTGAATATTAATCCTGTTTTTGGCCATTAAACGGCGTGTTCCAATTAATAAGGATTTGTTTTCAACTGTAGATTCAATACCAAAGCCAGGAATAGCTTCAAAATGTTCAGAGTTTCCTAGTTCTATCCCTTTTTCTTTAATGCCCTCAACAATTGCTTCAGCTAACGGATGTTCAGAATTTCTTTCTGCAGCACCTACTAACTTTAAAAATTCCTTTTCTTCAAACCCATTTGAGAGAATAACATCTGTAAGTGTTGGTTTTCCATTTGTTACAGTTCCCGTTTTATCAAGAATCACTGTATTCACTCGATGAGTCGTTTCAAGATGCTCCCCGCCTTTAAATAATATCCCATATTCAGCTGCGCGACCTGATCCAGCCATAATGGACGTCGGAGTAGCTAGGCCTAGAGCACATGGACATGCGATAACTAATACGGCAATTAACTTTTCAAGAGCTACTGCAAACTCTCCTGGACTTACAGCAAAGTACCACACAAGAAACGTAATAATTGCTATCCCCACTACAATAGGGACAAATATTCCTGAGATGACATCGGCTAAGCGTTGAATAGGAGCTTTTGATCCTTGTGCTTCTTCGACTACTTTGATAATTTGAGCTAAGGCGGTATCCTTTCCTACCTTTGTTGCCTTAACCTTCAGAAACCCGTTTTTGTTAATGGTTGAGCCAATTACTAAATCTCCTACTGTTTTATCAACAGGAATACTTTCACCTGTAATCATTGACTCATCTAGGGCAGATCTCCCTTCAAATATTTCTCCGTCTACAGGTACCTTTTCACCTGGTTTAACATAAACGATATCTCCAGCTATTACCTCTTCGATAGATAAATTCATTTCTTGACCGTCTCTTAGAACTGTGGCTGTTTTGGCTTGCAGACCCATAAGTTTTTTTATGGCCTCGGATGAACGCCCTTTTGCTTTTGCTTCAAATAACTTACCTAATATTATTAGTGTAATTAGCACAGCACTTGTTTCAAAATATAATTCAACCATGTGAGCTTCGGACCCTATTGACAGAATGCTTAAGTAAACACTATAGAAATAGGCTGCAGAGGTTCCAAGTGCAACTAAAACATCCATGTTTGCACTTTTATTCCTTAATGCTTTAAAGGCGCCTACGTAAAACTGACCTCCTACTAAAAATTGAACAGGAGTCGCTAGTGCGAGTTGCACCCATGGATTCATGAACATCTCTGGTAGCCAAATAAAAGATGTAAATTCAAAATGACTGACCATTGCCCAAAGTAAAGGGATGGACAAAATAGAAGAGAATATGAATTTACCTGTTTGTTTTTCAATTTCCTTCTGTCTATGATCAACCTTTTCGCCTGTAGTTTCTTGCTTTTGTTCTAAACGATAACCCAATTTCTTAATGGCATCCTTCATATCCGGGACCGAAACTTCATCAGGATTATATTCTACAAGGGCTGATTCTAAGGCGAAGTTTACAGTTGCATTTTGAACTCCATCTAACTTGTTTAAACGTTTTTCAATCCTGTTAGCACATGCTGCGCATGTCATACCAGATATATCAAATTCCGCTTTTTCACTAACCACTTTATACCCTAAGGATTCAACTTTATCTTTAAGTTGGTTAACACTTGATTTGGATGGATCAAACGTTACTTTTGATTTTTCTAACGCAAAATTTACGCTTGCATCCTCTACTCCATCTATTTTTTTGAGACCTTTTTCTATTCTCACTGCACAGGCAGCACACGTCATGCCAGCTATTTGAAGTGTTGTTTCTTTTTTATCGCTCATAATCTTACACTCCTATCACCACATACTTTCAGTGGAGTATATTTTTTAGGAAAGAAAACGTACCGGGGCGAAAAAGCACTTACTTTCAATTCCTTAGTGACAACTTTGATCTATAGGTAATTTACTTAGCTCTACAACATAACCTTGGTTCTCTATAATGTCAGTAATCCTCTTCAAAGAAACCACTTTCGAATTAAATGATACATCCACTTTTCCTTCATTTAAGTGAACCTTTACAAAATGTACACCGTTTAATTTTCCCACATTCCCTTCAATTGAATTTATACAATGCCCACATGACATTCCTTTCACTGCTAATATTACATTCTCCATTCTTTTGTCCTCCTTAATTTATGTTAGATGATTTATTTCAATATTTTAAACCATACCCTGGTATGGTATATGTTATTCTAAAAGAAATCGTGCTTCAATTCGCACGTTTTTTATTAAATGTTATTGTACATCATAACCCTGGTCGTCAATTGTTTCCTTAATAGAGTCAAGGGTTACTTCATCTGGATTAAATTCCACTTCAACGGTCCCTGAATCCAAATTTACTTTCACAGAGGTAACTCCAGGAAATTTCCCTACACTAGCTTCAATCGCACTAATGCAATGTCCACAAGACATACCCTTTACATTTAAATTGTTTTTTACCATAATGAATGACTCAATCCCCTTCTATTTTTTCATTAATTTTTGAAATGTAACCAGTACCTCATCTAAAACCTCTGTATCTCCCTCTTGAATTCTTTCAAGAACACAGCTTTTCAAATGACCATCCAATAAAATTCGGGCAACACTATTTAAAGCTGATTGGGTCGCAGCAATTTGTGTAATTACATCGTCACAGTACGTATCTTTTTCAATTAACCCTTTTATTCCCCGGATTTGTCCTTCAACCCGATTTAATCTTGTTACTAAATTTTTTTTCACTTTATCTGAATGGTGACTTTTCCTTTTACTTTCTGATGAGCAACATGAATCGATTTCAACAATATTATCAAGACCATCTGAATTCATTGACAATTTTTCTCAACTCCTTTAACGAAATAATACTATACCCCCCTAAGGTATGTAAAGCTCTTTTTATTTATAAGTGGACATAGTGTTTTTATAACACTTGGATGATTCCCTATAAATAAGCAAAGAACTAGATCCATTCCCACCTTTTTTGTCTTAATATATCGTCCGCAAGGTTTCTTGTTCAATGATTTGGCATGGAATTTCAGTTTCTCTCCTCATGCAAAACTGAATCGTTTTGAAGAAGGGGCGGTGACCGGTGACCATCGCTTACCTATGGATAAGGTTTTTTTCACATTCCATTAAATATTAACAGTGACCAATTATTACGGAATGTGAATTGTAGCTACGCTCACTCCAAGAACCATATGGACAAATTTTTGAATTACTGCTTAATAGGCTTTTCGTTGGGAGAGTATGTGATACGGTTTCACATTTGAGAGGATTTTTATGCATAACTTTACAGAGAGAGGCATGTTAGTTACAATGCCATCATCGTAACTGTCCTTTCCTTATTAATATAAATATGTCTTTCTTTTAAGTAGTATTGTCGTCGCTGCTTTTCTTTACGTGTAAGAAGAATGGATGCTAAATAAACACCTTTCTGATGATTCCCTGACTAAGATGATTTTTCATTAAACTTCCCATTGATTTCTTATAAGAGCTAAAGCATAGTGATACCAAAGGTGAATAGCTAAAAAATGAACAGAAAAAAACTGAAACGACGAAGTCATTTCAGTGCAAACAAGGAATATTCGAATACGCACTTAATAAAGAGCGGATTTTGCGAGCATGGTAATTGTCGCATCATCCATCGGAGGGTTATGAAGGCCTGCACGTACATCCCTATAGTAGCGTTGCAAGGGATTTTTCCGTTGTAAACTTTTGGCTCCGACTACTCGCATCGCTTTATCGACAATCGAAATCGATTTGTTAACGACCGATAGCTTAACAGCACCCAATTGTTTGGATAATTCATCTCGCTCTTCAGGGTGCTGCTCCCATTTCTCTGCGACAGAGTATAGGAAATGGTGTGCTTCGCTCAATTCCAGTTCTATCTCTCCAATTGTCCGTTGAACATTCGGAAGGTCCCTGATTGGTCCTGGTAGGCTATTGGGGGAATAGGTTTTAGCAAATTCAACTGCATAATTTCTGGCTGCCACTGCAATTCCCAAGTAGCAAGCCGGTATATGTAAAAGCCACGCTTCAGGTTTCCTTTTTTCACCAGGATTGCTTTTCATGACATAATACTTTTCAGGGAGGCTGACATCATTTAAAACCAAATCATGGCTTCCTGTTCCCTGCATGGATATCATATCCCAAGTTTCTTCTATGCTTACACCCATTAAATCACGATGAACTAAAAATGTGCCTAGCCGCTCATCCTCGGGTACCCATGCCGTTACAAGAAAAATATTAAGGACGGGAGAGAGTGTAGTAAAAGTCTTTCTGCCATTCAAATTCCAGTGTTCATCCTTTTTGATAGCAAGCGTTTCCGGACGGCCTCCACGCGTTGGGCTTCCTGTTCCAGCCTCCGATGCTGCCGTGTTGATGAGAGCGCCTTTCGACACTTCATCAAACAATTCATTCAAGACTCCTTTTTCCCATGGTCTTTTCTCAGTTAAGGATAGGACCGTTCCGACATGCCAACCTATTCCTAAGGCTGTTGGGCCACAATACTGAGCTATTTTTTCTTGGCATAGGAGAAAATCATATAAGGAACCGCCATTTCCCCCATCCGCTTTTGCTAAAGTTAATTTAGGATATCCGAATTCCTTTAACTCCCGGATATTTTCAAAAGGAAAACCCTTTGAATCATCTAGTGCTTCAGATCGACTGGAAAAGGGCTGAATCACTTCCTCTAATTTTTGAATATATTCTTTTTGCTTTTGTGACTGAAAAAACGACATGAAGATCATCCCTCCTCTAGTAAAGAAATCCTGAACCATTCAGCAGCAGAAACAGTAACCGCCAAAACACCACTTTATCATATCACCTTAGTGTAGTTAATGGTTTGAATCTGCCCGTTAAGAGTCAATGTCTTCATTTTTATATTCTTTGTTAGCGTTCTTATATGCTTTCTTCGCCTGGTCAATATCTTTGTTTTCGATAAAGTAAGCAATCGCAGCTTGCCCGATTCCATACGTGACTGCGCCGGCTACCGCGCCTGAAACTGCTAGACCAGCACCTGGTATGAAACGTACTGCAGCCCTGACGCCTTCCCTGACAAGAAGACCGATTCCAACATTAATCCCTAATGCTGTAATGAATTCACTTGCCGTTTTTGTATTTATGTCTTTATCCGCGATAAAACCAATTACCACAATCATCAACCCTTGTATGCCGGTCAATATGGGGAAATCGGCAAAAGGTATTGGCTCTGCACCTATTAATCCGGTGATTGCCGTAAACGTTCCCACAATCGTCCGCGCGAATTTCTTCTTAACGAATTGGCTCTGAATCGCTTTGGCCGTCTTTAGCTTCGCTTCACTGGGTAAGGCCTCGATCAAATAATCAGAAAGCAAATCGATGTTCCAACGCATATCATAATCAATATTTCCACTTTCATCAAAGTCAATATATGAGCAAATCGGAATAATGTCCAATAGTGGGATTTCACTTTCATTAAATCGCTTGGACATCAAAGCTATGGCTTCATCAATATTCTTTTTTTTCTTAGGATTGGCATCAAAAGGTGCTTGTTTATAATGTGGTGGATCTAGTTCATCCACTTGGGTGACCACACAGATGACGGGTACATCATAATGGTGGATCTCTTTTACGATCTTGCGCAGCTTTTTCAACTCTTGCAGATCTTCTTCAATCCGTGAATCCGTTTCTTTTGCTTTAATCAAGAAAAGAAAAACATCAGGCTGTTCTTCGGTTACAGCTTTTATCAATTCATCCATTGGTGTTTCTTCTTCATATTCTTCCGTAGGAGCTTCACTCTCACCCAAGCCACGGGAGTCCAGCAAACGAATTTTGGGCTCAGCATCACTCGGGTACCAAAGCCATTTTCCCTTACCCGTTCCAGATTTAACAGAACTGACATATTGCCTTTCCTGACCAAACATCGCATTGATCAGTGATGATTTTCCAGAACCGCGCCTTCCGACAAGGGCAATTCGCGGTTCCCTTGCATCAACTGTCATCGTTTTAAGCTTTAAGAGCTGGTCGAGCATTTTGTTCTTTTTCGATTGTGAAATGGGAAGCTTATCTACTTGGCCTTTAATGAAACTGAATATACTTCCCATTTCATCGTGTTTTTCTCCCATCACGCATTCCCCCTTGTTAAGAAGTGTTTTTAAGTAACATTTACCCTTGATCGAGTCAATTTAAGCATATAACTTGAATTTCCTTACAAACCTAAGGGGCCTTATTTCCTTTAAGACTTTTCTTTTAAGAACATAACGACACTAGCCATGTATTTTTGGATTTCCTGGACTTGAAAAGCGGCCGAATCCGCAATCTGTTTGTAATGATGCTGCCCTTCGTCGGTGATTCGTAAATATCGTTTTGTTCGTTTTTCACTTTCCCACCTGCCGACAAGAAGGCCGTTCTCTTCCATTTCATGAGATAAATCATATAAATAGCCGTTTGATGCTATCCAACCGAACTGATTTTTAAGCAGATCGCCAATTTCCCCCATGTAAATGGGCTTCTTAGTGAAAGCGGCTTTTAAAGTAACATAGCGTACAAGGTCCTTTACCGATATTATTTTCGAGAAATATGACCTGTATTCTTCAGGAAGTTCATTAAGAACCGGGGGATTTTCACCAGATCCCCTTAAATCGTACATGAACCGGTCAATGACCTTTTTCACCTCGGAAAACCGTTCAAGGAAATTCTCTTGGTACCATATGTAAAGTTCTTCTCCTTTTTCAGTTACCTGATAATAATTCCTTCCCTTATTCGTATATAATGATAAATGGCTGGATTCGACAAGCGTATTGGATATTTTACATAAATAGTCATAGCTATGCACTTTTCCAGTAAACGTATTTTTTAGGTCCTGATGAATCGCCCTTGGATAATTCGCTTTAATCCTCAAAGAATGAAGTAAAAAAATAGTTAAAAATTCCCGCTGGCTCAACCCGACCGATTCAACCGTTGTAGACAGTTTTTCCCCTTTCTTCACTGTCAAAACCCCCTTTATATCTAGTTTTATGAACTCATTAATTAAATATTTCTTCCTTCTCCCTTATTATCCTGTGCTGCCACATAATAGTAAAGTTTTTAATGCCTAATTACCTAGTACTAATTTTATGTATTTGATCTATTGTACGGTGATATTATTCAGAATATTCCGTCGAGGTTCATTGTGAAATTGTTAAAACAAAAAGAAACGGCCCACGATTAGGCCGTTTCTTTTTTATTGTTCAGTTAAAATAATCGGATCTTCTTTTGTAATGACGAGGGTATGTTCATATTGAGCGGAAAGCTTTCCATCTGCCGTTCTCGCCGTCCAGCCGTCTTGATCCATTTTCATATGCCATGTTCCTGCATTCAACATAGGCTCGATCGTGATGACCATACCTTCTTTTAGACGGGCGCCTTTACCTGGTTTACCATAATGTAAAACGGTTGGGTCTTCATGCATGGTTTTACCGATACCGTGTCCTGTAAAATCGCGGACAACAGAAAACTTTTCACCTTCTGCATATGACTGAATTGCATGGCCAATATCCCCGAGACGATTTCCTGCCCGTGCAGCCTCGATGCCTTTATATAGTGCATTCTTGGTTACATCCATCAAACGCTGAACCTCTTCTGCAACTTCGCCGACTGCATATGTCCAAGCTGAATCGGCCAAACCGCCGTTAAGGTTCACCACCATATCAATCGTTACGATGTCTCCCTCTTTCAAGGCTTTCTTTTGCGGAAATCCGTGGCAAATTACATCATTCACAGATGCGCACGTTGCATATTTGTAGCCGTTATAGCCCTTTTGTTCAGGTGTCGCACCATGCTCTGCCAAGTATTTATCGACAAATTCTTCGATTTCCCAAGTCGTGATGCCTGGTTTTATCATTTTAGCGATTTCTCTATGCGTCGCAGCAAGAAGTTTGCCAGCTTCATGCATCAAATGTATTTCTCGTTCACTCTTAATAGTTATCATTTAAAAATCCTCTTTCGTTTTATATCTTTTCTGATTTAATCTCCTTATTTATCATATGCCTTTTTTTATATAAAAAGCAACCAAAAACCCGGTAAAAATCACCGGGTTTAATAAATCCATGACCTTTTCCGTTTCTGTATTCACGGAATTAAACTTTTGAAGTAAAAAACGATCCAGAATTTTAGAGGGGAGAAGCCAATCCATGTTCTTTAACCACCACTTGCCAATAGTTCAATCGTTTTTCGTTTTTAATTTCTCAATGATGTCTCGTTCAAATTCCAGTACAGAATTACCACATACACCATAATCGGCCAGGATATTGCCTGCCTCGACTAAATTCGAATTTTTATAGAGGCCCATGCGTATTAATTGGGTAAAGATTCCCGTTTAAGGCAAATGAAACTCTGCCTGTTTCTTCAGATACTACCAATACAAGGGCATCACTTCGTTCTGTTAAACCTAAAGCAGCGCGATGGCGGGTTCCAAGTTTTTTCCCCCCTGTTGGTCTGTCAGAAAGTGGAAGGACATTTGCTGCGGATTCAATATGATTATGACTTACCAATACAGCACCATCATGCAGTGGATTTCCAGGAAAAAAAATTGATTCCAATAATGAATGGGTTAACTCTGCACCTATTGGAATACCGGGTTGAATCAAAGAATCAACTGAATTCCCCCGTTGAATCACAATTAATCCCCCATGTCTAAGATTTGACATGTTTTGTACGCAAATAGATAATTCCGGATATTTGTCCGTAAACGGAGACAAATAACAGTTTAAATAAAAAGTTGCAGCTTTCATATCGATGTATACAAATTTTTCTTTAATTTTTTCAAAATTTCCAAGAAGACAATAATTTTCATCACCCATTGCTTCTAAGTTATCCTGTAATGCCGTTATTACTTGGCGAATATCCTCTTTTAAAATTTGTTTCATTGGTGAAAAATCACAATTACCATTATTCACAGACAGGCACCTCCCCTTTATTTTTCCACTCTTTTTTTAGACAAACCATAAGTATTTTCGTACTTTTTGGATCTATTTGGGGCTTGTTAAATCTATAATTTTCAATGTACTTAAAGTTTGTCTTCAAGATAATTAATTATTCATCAAATGAGATAGGCACGTTGTTTAACGAATGAGTTGTAACATCTCTCCATTCATCTTTACTATCAATCAGTAATGATTTCACATTTTTTTCTGTCATATGGACAAGGTAAGAGAATAAATATGTTAATACCAGTTGGAAGATATCCTATAATATGAGGTGGTATAAAATGCCTTACGTAACTGTATTTGACCAAGGAACTTTTGAAGTTGAAATGGGGAAAAAGTTAGTATTAGCGTTGGAAGATAACGGTATAAATATTCTCCACCGATGTGGAGGGAAGGCCAAATGTACAACTTGCAGAGTGGAAATATTGGCAGGTGATTTTTTGGAGGTCACAAATAAAGAAAAAAAGGTCTTTGAGGAAAAAGGAATGGAGGATCATTTGCGTTTATCCTGTCAAATTTACGTGAATGGAGATATAACCATTCGACCGATCATGACTGTTGAAAACTCTGGAATTGCCGCTGGGCCACGGCCTGCTGACTAAATAGGAACAATACTTTATTCAAAGATATAACATGATGTCATGAAATATCAAAACGACTACTAAAGGTTCCATAGTCGTTTTGGTGTTTTTAATCTTTTGCTATGTGAGTCACTTTTTTTCCATGACCGCAAAGTAATTTTCTTCGTTATCAGCAAAATTAAATACTCTTCCAGAAGGCATCTTTACAAGTTCCCCGAGTTTGATATTCTTCTCTGAATAGTCTTTATATAATTCATCAAGGTTTTCCGAGTAAAACATTAACGAGGGTGTATTAAGATTTAATTCAGGCTGCATTTTAGCAATGAATTCCTTATTATGCAGGATGATACTCGTTTGCGCTTCCTTTGTTGGGGCAATTTCAATCCATCTCAATCCTTGGCCGTTATCTTCTTCAGAAACTACGCTAAACCCCAATTTTTCTGTCCAAAATTTCAATGACTCATCCTGGTTATTTACATATAACATAATTTGACCGACATTATTAATCATTTGCTTCTCTCCATTTCTGATGGTTCCGTTATTATTGATATTCTTTCCTTTTAAGCATATTGAAAACATATAACTACTTAAATCGTATAATATAAGTAAGATTTAAGCAATATTCACCCAACTTCAATATCTCCGCTTTTGTGAAGTGAAGTCAAATAAAGTTAAAAACAACCATGTTCTGTTTTTGAAAGCTGTACAACCTCTTAAGAAAAGAGGATACCTTGAACATACTCCATTAGTCAAATATTTTACGAATTTTGTTTAATTATTTCTTCTACATCTTCTAAGAAATTTGTATGTGGACCTACCATTAATTGCGCTACCACAATTAATGGTAATATAACTTTATCTCTCTTTTTGGATAAAGAACCGTCTTTTTTTAATGCCCCCAGCACTCCATCAAGAAAAATGATATACAGAATCATACTCATACCATTAATAATCTTGAATGATATTCCTTTTTATAACTTTACCAATTTATGCACCTATCCTTTCCACAAAAGTAGCAAAATGATCATTTAAAAGTGCTATACCCTTAGAGTAGTCATTAATCTTTTCGAATAAGCATCCATATAGCGAATACTTTCAATAGTGAAATCTAAATTTCCCTTTGTTAGGTTTTCTTGATCCCATGTATCTTTTGACACATCCTGATACATTAATTCCGCTATGCCTTTAATCTAATGGTTATTAAATATTTTTTTAGAGGAATCTGCCCAGGTAGTTAAAAAACCGAGCAATCTTTAAATACTGGAATTTGCAGGACTTTTCGATTTTTCACAGAACTTCTATACAGAGTCTATCAAAGGAGGTAAATAATGTTTCTATCGAAAGAAGGATTGTTAAATATACTAGAAGGCAACAGGAGATTGACAATGCGGGTGATAGAAGCCTTCCCTGAAGAAGAATTATTTCACTATACACCGGCCGAGAAGCTTCGCCCTTTCGCCGAGATGGTTAAAGAAATCATGAACATTGAGACTGGGTATATGCGTGGAATTGCACTTAGTGTATGGGAGTTTCCTGATTCGTTTGCTGCACTTTCTACAAAAGAAGCACTAATATCAGCAAGCGAAGCAGTAAGGCAAGATACTAGAAAACTGTGGGAGGAAATTACCGAGGAAACACTTGAATCGGTTGAAAAGGATCCCTTTTTCGGACCCTCACAAAGCCACTTTGAGAGACTTCAATATGCCCTCGAAAATGAGATCCATCACAGAGGACAGGGATATATTTATCTCCGAACACTTGGGATTGAACCACCGGAATTTTTCGTCCGGTGAAAGGAAATCTATTGGCAAGAAAATTTAACAACACTTAATACAATAGGTGTATGAATCTTGTGGCCAAAAAATATAAATAATAGGAGTGAAACAAATGTCAGTTGATGCATATCTTAATTTTAATGGGAATTGTAGAGAAGCAGTAGAGTTCTACGCAGAGGTTTTTGGAACGGCATCACCTAACATCATGACCTTTGGGGAAACACCGCCTAATCCGGAATTTACTCTTCCAGAAGAAGCGAAAGATTTAGTCATGCATACAAGGCTAAATATTAATGGGAGCAATGTCATGTTTTCCGATGCTTTTCCTGGCATGCCTTTTGTCGAAGGAAATAATATCAGCTTGGCATTTGTTAGTAAGGATTTGGATGAAATTAAATCGACCTTTAATAAACTTAGTCAAGGCGGTAAGGTTGGGATGGAGCTCCAAGAAACCTTTTGGAGTAAAATTTACGGTCAGTTAACGGATAAATTCGGAATCCAATGGCAATTTAACTTCGAGAGCTGAGAAATGGACATGAAACTTTTTTGATTTCTCTTCAATTTGGATATAGGGCTTTTCACTGGTGAAAAGTTTCTATATCCTTTTTGTTTTTCCATCCCCTTAAAGCTTATATGGTGCATCCATATATTTTATTTGACCAATAATCATTGCTAATTCCTCAAATGTCCTCCCATATTCGGTTCCTTTACCGTCCCTGGTTTCCGGGGGAGACCTAACTTTACTTTGATGTGGTAATGCTTCAGTCAATGAACTCTTCTTGCAGAACCTCTGATCATACATTAGGTTACCAAATTAGTTAACTAGGAAATATATAAAAAAATAGCCCTAAAAGGGCTATTGGAAAATCTTTAAGTAATGGTTTTGCATTAATAAATAAAACTTTCAAAGTTTCCTCGATTTTTCTTTATCTCCTAAATACAACAAATTACTGAAAATGTATAACATATACACACCATTTATTGGATAAAATAATTTAAAAGGTGGATAAATACTTTCCAATCTCTAACAAATTGGGATATACATACGTCTACATTGAATAGATATCGTATTAAGAATAAAACAAATAAAAGGAGGATAACTATTGAAAGAATTTTTAGGAGTCATTCTGTTACTACTCGTAATATCTGGTTGTAGTAATAATGAAATATCAAACGGAACATCTGCAAGTTTTGCTTATGAAAAATCTATCGTTTTTAAAGGAAACGTTTATGTGACCCAAGATGAAGTTGTAGAAAAGGTTGAAAAGAAAGTCGGGTCCATTAAACATCACTCTGACAAAGAGGGAGATTCAAATAAAGATAATTTCTCAAATTATTATGAAGTAGGAACAAATATTTTTAAAATTTCTGATACTGATATAAGTAAATCTATTGCTATTGAAGTGTCAAACGGACATTATATTAAAGCTATAAATGAAAAAGATATTTTTCGAATGTCCATTTTAATTCACCCCTTCTACTTCAAAAACCAAGATGTTCATTTCTATTAGATTTCAAAGTTACTTTTTTTAGGTTTTTCTTTTCACAATTTCATCGACTTGGGCAGTAACCCCTATTAGAATAAATAATATTTCATAGCTATAATGGTTTATATGGTCAAGATATTGCATTACCTTCATGGCATGTTGATGCTGACAAAAGTTATTAGTCCTATTGGATTGCAAAACTTTGGAACTTATCATTACATCTAACAGCTAACAGCAGGGGAGAATTGACAAAAGTCCGAAATACCTCAACATATAGCTCATCTTCTTAAAACCGGCTAGCCCACTGCTTATAATCGAAAAAATATCATTTTTGACTGCGGAACATAATTAGATAGGAGATATTAAACCATGGATCATTTAATTACACCAGCCATTCAACGTTGCGATAAAATAATAGAAAGAAAAATCCGATACGACTCGGTTGTTGTAGAACATGACTGTTTGTTGTTAAAATCACAAAATCAAAATGTCGTGCTATTTCATAAAGTAATGGATTCCTTCACGATGGTAGCAGGCCCTACAAAATTGACCATTCCTATAGGCAGTTATACGATTGCCTATTATTGGAAAGACCGCCCTTATAATCTATACATTTGGAGAGATTATGAAGGGAAATATTTAGGATCCTATTTTAATATTGTAAAAAATACAGATATGACGGATAAGTTGGTTTCCTTTGAGGATTTGATCATTGATATTATGGTGCTTCCGGATGGGGACTGCTTTATTTTAGACGAGGAAGAATTACCTGTGCCATTAGAGCAATTCGAGAAAGGCTCTGTTAAACAAACTCTGAATTCTTTACTGGATTCCATTGATAGTCTTCTTTCCCAAACCATTTCAGAATCCGAGAAATCCTATAAACATAAAGACCTTCTTCCATGGTTGAAAAACAGATAACATAGGTTTTGTTCTTTGTACTCTGCCCAAAAGGCTGTTTTCATATAAATTGTTGGTTTTTTTCACATACGAAAGTAAACGTTGATATAATCCGTTTTAAGCGGGATAGGTAGTATTGGATTAAAAGAATTAGAAGGTATTGTCGAGAGTGATGAAACCTTTTTATCTTTAGAAGAACCGCCGGAAAATCAGCTCATAGAAAAGCAAAAAAAAATCGGAGAAAAAGATAAAGACCCGTTGTTGTTCCCAAGCAACCCATATTTCTTAATTTTTCAAGTGCAGTTCTTTGGTCTTCTATTATATTGGATGGATCAATATACATTTATTTTGGGGTTGTAATTTTTAATTCCGAACATAAAAAGTTCACCCTTCACAATGGCGTAATAATCTCAGGTCATCATCTCTTGTTAAACTAAACTGTTTCTTTTGTTGAAAAATCACTTCATTTTAAAAACAAAAAGCCTACGATTTTCATAGGCTTTTTATCATCACTTCATGAAGCATACGTGGATGTTAAATGTTTTTATTCTTTATTGTTAAAATCGATTTTAACAGCTAGATACTGGCTTGCTTTTAAATGGAGAAAATTGAAGGTGCACCTGTTATTTCACTCCCCATCGGCTTGAGCCGATATACTGTCAAGCTCATCGATATTCTTCGTTACCTTTGCACTGTATGAGAAGTCACCGTAACAATATGGATATCGGAAATTCTCTTTGTTTCCGCCGCAATCATATAGGGTGGGGTTTTTTTCGACCTGAAGCAGGGAAAACTTTTTCGCAAGCTCTTCAGTATGCTTGCCCCCTTCATTTGCAACGAAATCAATATAACCAATTCCCATGTTATAAGCTTGAATGATCGTAGCAAAATCCACGTCCTTTTTATTACCATATTCATTGATCCTATTGAAATGTTTCACTCCATACTTAATGCTCTCCGTTGGATCTGTGATTGTGTTCGGGTCAAGCCCCGCCGACTCAGATGCCTGCATTGGATCACCGCCCCGTCCTCGGCTTTCCTGCTGCATCAAGGCAATCAATGTCGAAGTATGCTCCTCAAGTCCGTATTTAGAAAGCTCGTCACGGAGAAGTGTACTATACTTTTTCACGTTCGCAAAAGAATCAAGCGGATTTACTGATGTGGAAACATTTTCGGAAAATGGGGTTTTCATGATCTCCTTTATAAGCAAAAATGCAAAAATCAGTATAAAAATGACAAAAATATTCTTAGATCTCTTTCGTTTCTTCTTCACAATCTCTCTCCGTTATCTCTAGGTTATATATTTATATCTTAACAAATAGTAAGAGTAATAACTATTTAGAATACCATTAAATATTCAGGAAAACGAGATTTCTACTATTTGGAATTGGTATTCTATCTGCAATCTCTGAACTTAGCCGCAAGAAACCCTAAGAGTACCTGAGTCACTTTAGTATATTTATTTGTACAATGAGACACCCTAATAGTTGGAGGTGTTAGGTATGGATAAAAAGAATGATAAAGAGGAAATCCTTGACGACAAAAAGAAAAAATCCACGAACGACTTTGGAGCAGATCCAGATGAACAAGAGATGAATGGTCTGTATGGTATGTTGGAAACTGATTATGAAGATAAGCTTCACGATAAAGAAAAATAACGATTTATTTTGTTAAGCGCCTTGTATGGCGTTTTTTTTATGAATTCCATTTGTTTACTTGTTACATTTGAATCTATTTAAAAGTGCGTAATGGAGCGTCATTTCCTTATTGTTTTCCTTTTAGCTTCATATAAACTGATTTCACCTGATTGCGGAAGCCCTGCTTCTGAATGGACTACAAAACTTTCTTTCAATGAAATGGTCCAAACAGCTTGATTTTCCCTTACAAATACAATCGCAAGGGTGGCGAATTGGACAATTATTTCCCAATCGAATATTTCCATTTTTCCGCTATCTATAACCGTAATTCCGTCTGTATTAGATTTTTTCACGTAAATGACTTCTTTTTTTTATGCGTTCATCTTTCATTTTACAAGCTGGAAGGAGCGTATAGGAGCATTAGCTAAATTTATCCAAAACGATTCATCCCCTGCAAAAAAAACTGCGACCTACCTCTTCAAAGAGTTATACATATCCTGTTTGATTCAATGAATATATGGAGCCCCATCTTAAAGAAGGGCTCCATGTTTTTTAATCCTCTATCCTAGGTTTGGCTGGATTGCAGTTTGGCTTTTCCGTGTTTGTCGATTCTGCGAGTTTCGTTAAATAATAACATTCTTCACGCCACATATGATCTGCCATTAATGGGGAAAACGTTCCAAGAGCCTGCGCACTAAGCTCAAGCTCCTCCAATTCAAGCAGAAAGTGCTGAAAGAGTTTCATTTCTAATTTGACGTCCGTATTCATTTTTTCCAATGCCGGGAATGTTGACAGATTTGTTCGTAAATATCCAGCCATTTCAACTGCTTTTAAATAATAATCATTAAAATGTTTTTTATATTGGTCACTTTTCTCTTTTAATCTTGCTTCAACATCGTCCATGTTGGATGATATTGCACCTGCATGCCCTGCTGCATCTAACAGCCAAACCAAATGATGATGGAGTTCGTGAAATACCGGCGGCATTTGATTTGAATTGAAGTATTTCAATAATCTTAAATATTCTTCCAATTCGTTCACCATATGATTAATGAAAGTAGGTGAAAGATGTATTTTAATTTTCCCTACCAGATGTTCTTTTAAAAGGCTAAGCTTAAACTCCCGAAATCTTAAAACTTCCTCTTCTGCCATGACAGTAATTTGAGAAATCTCTTCCGAATTGGCTTTACCAAGGAGAGTATCAAAAACTTGAATGAATTCTGAAGCAATTTCAATGTTTTCCACTTCGTCCGGAGCTAAAGACTCATGGATGAATCTGGAATGGTCTCCTAAGATCTGCAGCCAAAACCGGTGCTCGAACCTTGCTGTTTTCTCCAAAAGCTCGTTCATTTGCTCTCCCCCATATTTTAAAAGTATCGAAACTTCACTTATAATTTGTATTCCATGACCTACATACTTATTAATATTAATTGAATGAGGGCGAAATTAAAGTTGCATATACCAAGAAAATTAATGTTCTACAATCCAAATTGATTCAAAAATCCCGTCTATTAAAGAAAGTGAGTAAGTCAAACGAGTGCAACCCTCCTTTTTTTCGCTTTCAAAAAGTGATGTTATTCAAAATATTGTGAACCGTCTTTGCTAAATACTTTAATAGGTTTTTGAAGCTTGACTTTCGCTGTTTATTGCAAAAATAAAGGTAATTTCAATGGGTTTGATTGTGGTAAAATTTGAAAAATTATGATTATTAGAAGGGAGGATAATTGTCAAATGAAATAAAGAGTTATTTTGACTATCCAATGGTGGAAATTCCAGGAGGAGAAATAGAATTAAGAGACGATAGAATAAAAATCAAGTGGAAAGCTGATATAAGACCTTTTCTTCTTGCCCGGCCTTTATAACTTCTACAAAAACTGCTTTCACCGATATACAAAAAACGCTCCGTGAATTTTAAAGGGTCCTTAACCTGGTTTCTGCTGTCATATTAATGGATAACAAAGTGTAGCCATTAACAGAAGGCTTGACACACCCCGAATGATTATAAATCTTCAAACAAATCGGAATGACATATCGATAAATCTTGGAGTCAAGTAAGGTTTATTTGAAAAAAACTTCCAGTTTTCCAACATGAAAAACCCTGCCTCATCACTCTGAAAGTAAATGGCAGGGTGATAATTCAATTGTAAATCTCCAGAATATTCGTTGCAGTTTATACCTTCTCTGTTACACCTGCGAATTGATTCAAGAATGAGAGTATTTTTCGATAGACGGCAATTTCATTTTCTTTTTTGGAAAATCCATGGCCTTCATCTTCTAGAAGCATATACTCGACATCTCTTCCTTTGTCTTTCAAAGCACGAACGATTTGATCTGATTCCTCTTTGACGACACGGGGATCGTTTGCCCCTTGAATGACAAGCATTGGCTTTGTCATGGATTCTAAATAGGTGATAGGTGAATACTCGATTAATTTCCCCTTGTCTTTTTCCGGATTTCCTACCAATTGATCCATAACCGGCTTCCAGTCTTCTGGAACGGAATTTATAAATGAGAAAAGGTTAGATGGTCCAAAAATATCGACAACTGCCTTAAAGTAATCCGCATGGCGTCCGTGTAGCAGTAGTGCCATATACCCTCCGAAGCTGCCACCCATCAATAAAATGTTACCTTTTTGTGCATGCCCTTGTTCAATCAGCCAATCAAGACCGGTTACATTATCAAGGCGTGGTCCATTTCCCCAATCACCTTCTACCATTTTCATGAATTCCAAACCATAGCCAGTAGAACCGCGGAAGTTTGGCGCAAAAATACTGTAACCATGATTCAGAAAAAATTGAAAAGAAGCCCTGAAGAATTTCCGTTCGGCCGCCTGAGGTCCTCCATGAGGCAAAAAAATGACTTCACCATTATCATTTTCTTTGTTTGCCCTAAAAAATAACGATTCGATCTCCAGGCCATCATAGGAAGGGTATGTAATGATGTCCGGTTCAACTAATTTGTTAGAATCGACGCCAGGGACAGTATATTTGGTTAATGATACCCACTCCTCACCTGATTTTTTATAAATATTATGAGGCTTGGTTGCACTCATGCCAAATAAATAAAGCGTGCCTGATGCAGCAACATCAAGTTTTCCGATGACGCTGCACGGGACAGGGATATTTCTCCAATTTTCATTTTGCAGATTGAATTCGTATAATTGATCCTCTACACCCTTTTGACTGGTTATATATAATAATTGGTTCTCTTTACTATATTTCATGGCACTAAAACTCTCATTATACAATTCTTTAACTTTACTGAATCGGTTTGTTTCAAGGTTATATGAAGCCAAATAGGTAAAGTCCGAATCATAATCAGTCAATAAATATATCATCGAATCTGAAACAAAAACACCATCATTCACTGTGTGTTGTTTCTCAGTAGGCGGGGTAAGCAGGATATTTTCGTTCCCCCTTTTTGCATAGAGAAGGGAATTTGTATTAGCAAAATGTTTAGAGTAAAGTAGGGTTCCTTCATCAGGGCTAAAGCCAAACAGATAGGTCGCTGCATCCTTCCCCTCCAGGACCAGTGTTTCCTGTCCTGATTCTAAATCTAAACAATAGGAATTTAGAAAGGAAGGGTTTCCTCTTGATGTCGTGTAGTAGAGCTTTTTACTGTCATTGGATAAGATCGGCATGAAATTACGTGTGTTTTCATGATGGACGATTTCCTTCATTGTCCCGCCTTTTAGGGGAATTCCATAAAACTGGGTATTTTCATTGCCGTCTTGATCGAAACCAGCAATTATAAACCGGCTCTGTTTATCAAATACCAGCTCTTGACAGCTTTGATCAATGGATGTAAGCGGATAAGGAAAGCAGTTTGGCAGATCCATTCCCCATAAATTATACTTGCCACTCAAATTCGTACTGAACACCAGTTGTTTCTCATCTGGACTAACTGCAAAATCAGCAATGGAAAAAGTTCGTAAAAATTGCTCAACATCAGGTTTGGGAAAAGTGATCATCATTTGCAACTCCTTATATTAAATATAATGAAAAATCTGTAATTGATTATACCATATTTTACCTTGTTAATATATGTATTCAATAACCTAAGGTAGTAGCCAATTCAAGTTATTTTATTTAAATACGAAAATGCCTAAGAGCACGGTGCTCTTAGGCTTTTTTTAAATCAATCGATATATCTTCTTGCTCCGGCATATTCCTCTCCGTATCCCGATGATTTTATTTCATCTATCCTCACATGTGTAGAGGTGTTTGGAGAATGGATCATTTTCCCGTCACCAATATACATTCCAACATGATGGACCTTTCCTTTCCCTTTATCATAGGCAAAAAATAGTAAATCGCCTTGTTGAAGATTTTCCTGTTCCACCTTTTTACCATGTAGCGCCTGAATGGAAGAGTCCCTTGGGATCGTTATTCCGTTAGCATGGTACATGGTATAGGTAAAGCCAGAGCAATCAAATCCAAAACCGGACATTCCAGCCCATAGGTAAGGAAGTCCTAAAAATACTTTTCCTGATTCTACAATGTCCTTACCGGTTGGAACTGGAATTTGACTTTCGTCTTGATAAACGGACACGTCATTCGTTTCTATCCATTTTGCTCCATCACTTGGTGTCATCACCTTCACTTTATCTTTTTTCACCTGTAATAGGGGAAGGCGTGTATCAAAGCTGACCTCCATGAATTTCGACCGATGTTTCGAATCCGAATAAAGCCAAGTCTTTGGAGCAGTTACAAGGGCAAACCCTCTATTAAACTGCTTCTCAAAGGATTTTCCTGATTTCAATTGCCCTTTTGGCATCCAGCCAGGATAACCTGCATCATTACGGGGTGTCAGCTGATTGGCAACAGCAACTTTCACCCATTCACCCCGCTCTTCAAGAATGGTCACTTTAGAACCATATAACGCTTGTGTTTCCAGGTTACCTACAAGCCACAGTTTGTCTTCATAATTCATGGAGGAGATCCAGGCATTCAAATCAACGGGATTCGATGCTGAAGGGGCATCGATTTCCCTCAATAAGCCCGGCTCAGTCCAAAGAGTTGCCACGGTTACATCTACATAGGCAATTCTCTCCTTTTCTTTTGCATTGGCTTCATTGGGACTGAATACTAAAATACTGAGCATAAATAAAGATAGTACTAAAACGGTTAACCTTTTCAAAATAATCACCCTTTCAAAATAGTTTTTATTGAGTAAAAGAGGATTTCCTCTTGACCCCGAGTCCAGGTCGATCGGCAATGAGGAGTTGATCTTTCATAAATTGAATGCCTTCAAATGGTTCATTCTTAATCCATAGTGGTGCATCTAAATCAATCTTCGTTATATTTGGATGGGCGGTTGCCAGATGTGCTGCGGCTGCTACGCTCACGGATGATTCCATCATACTGCCGATCATGCATTCCACCCCGGCTGCTTCAGCCATATCCGCAATTTGAAGTGCGCGGCGAATGCCTCCTGTTTTCATTAATTTAATATTAAGGAAATCAACAGCATGTTCATTCAGGAGCCTCATTGCATCACGAGGGGAAAACAAACTTTCATCGGCCATGATCGGCACTTGGACGCACCTTTTTATTTCTTTTAAACCTTCGATATCATGGGCTTGCACGGGTTGCTCCACCAAATCAACGTTAAGCTTTCTTTCCTCGAATTCATGAAGGATTGAAATTGCTTGTTTTGTTGTCCACCCTTGATTTGCGTCAATCCTGATAATAACTTGATCGCCAACAGCATCACGAATGCAGGCAACCCGCTCCACGTCACTCTTCCAGTCTTTCCCCAGCTTTATCTTCATTGTTGAGAATCCGCAATCGATGAGGGACAATGCCGCTTTTGCCATTACTTCGGGTTGATCAACGCTGATTGTCATATCATTTTTCAGTACATTTGATTTACCACCCAGATATTGATATAAAGGGAGCCGCCATCGTTTGCTGACTGCGTCATATAAGGCGATTTCAACAGCAGCTTTTGCACTTGTGTTGCCTACACAGGATAATTGGATTAGCTGAGACAATACGTTGATATTCTCGATGTCGCGGCCAATTATATGTGGCGTGATCACTTCTTCAATAATGGTCATGATCCCATTTGCAGAATCACCTGTTATGGCAACCGTAGGGGCTGCAGCCCCCAAACCTTCCGTTCCATCTTCCAGCTTCACGGAAACCATGATATTTTCAATTTCCATTGCTGTTCGTAATGCAGTTTTGAATGGCTTGACGAGCGGCAAGGTTTCCACTGAAACTTGTAAACTTTCAATCTTCATATTAACAACCCTTCCTTAAAAGCTTGAGAGTATATATGATGTTAGAATTCCAAAATAGGTACCCAGAAGACTGCCGAGTACAGCCATCAAAATCCCGACCGGTATTAGCGCACGGTTGAATGCACCTGCCAATATAGGAGCTGATGCCACACCGCCAATATTGGCCAATGAGGCAACTCCCATAGTGAATAGATCCAACTTAAAGACTTTAGCCAAAATGACCATGATCACTCCATGAAAGAATAGAATCATAAATCCGGATAAAATATACACAGGCGCTTGAAACAGCTGTGAAAAATCGGCATGGGAAGCAATTAAACCAATGACTATATAAAGCATGACTTTGGAAATTTCCATGGAACCGGCAATACGGCCTACCTTCGTGACTGCCAGAATTAAACCTACGGTCGAAGCGATGATGATGGTCCAAGTGGTCGCATTCACTGCGGCACCCAGTACTGGCAGGCTTTCCCCAATTTTGGTTGCCCCTGCTGATACAATTAAAGCAAGTGCCAAGAAACCGATCAATTCCACAAATCCAAATTCCGTTTTGGCAGTTTCCCCCGCTTCAAGATCGGAAGTCATTTGTTCAATGAAAGATGTATCCGCTTTAGTCCAAATATTGAATTTTCCTGCAAGTGGCACCAGCCAAAACAAGAACATGACCCAAATGGAATAATTGACTGTATCCATAATCAACGCATAGCCAAAAATATTTTCAGGTACATCGAGTATGCCTTGCAAGATCACCATATTGGCAGATCCCCCAGTCCAGCTTGCGCTTAAAGCAGAAAATGCCTTCCAAGTTCCTTCCGCATAAAAACCATTCATTAAAACGTAAGTAAGAGTGAACCCTCCAATGATGCTGAATGATGCGGCAAAAAACGTTAAAAGCATCTTTGGTCCAAGGCTGAGTATTTTACGCATATCACATTGCAAAAGCATGAGCATCAGCATGGCAGGAAGCAGGAGTCCTCGGATGGTGCCATATGCACTTTCGACTGATTCACTGTCAGAAAAGACCCCAAATGTTTTCATCAGAGCCGCTCCAATATAAATAAGGACAATACCAGGAACATACTTGAAGAACTTTCCTCCTATTTTTTTTTCTGCTACGGCAATCACGGCAGTGAATGCTAATAAAAAACAGACAAACATCACACCATCTTGAATCATTTCCCATACCTCCTTATATTTAAGGGATTCTGTTAAACTAAAATGTCATTTTCATCCTCGGTAAAAAGACAATAAGCAGAAGAAATCAAATTCGACAGTGAAGTCTAACGAAGCCCTACATAAAAAAATCCAGCTGTTAAAGAGCGCCTACACACTCTTTAACAGCTGGATTTCAATTGCGAATAACAAAAGAAGCAGCTATAACTTATAAAGTTGATGATATTTAATGCTCGCATTTCTTAGAGCGACGGCCAGTGCTTTCTGAGATGAACCAAAGTAACGTTTCTCAATTTCTTTCTCCAATTCATCGGGTCGAAGAATGGATTTACCTACTAACATGGATTGAATGAACCTTGATGTAAGCGATATCGTAGTCGAGCATTCCACATCCACTATTTCATGTGTATCACTATCAATGACGAACCCGATAAAAAAGCAGTTGAATTGCTGTGTAATAGGGTTATTAGAAGCTGCCTTCGATTCGCCGACTATATATACTGTATTCTGATGAAACATACTTTTGTGCCTCCTGCCATTACAGACATCGTAACAGGTATAAATAGGGTGTCTATCTATATTATTACAATATGAAATGGTTACATATATTCTATTATATGCAATATACATTTGACAATATATTTCGTATATTAAGTTAATTCCCGATTTCTGCGCAAGAGAATAGATAAGTTCTATAGCTAATTCGCCCATCGAACGGAAGTTTATGCAAATCCTAAACTAGAATGTTATTATTCCCTCTATATCTATATTTTGGAAGGTAAAAGAGGAAAAACACTTTTGTCTACAGTTTTTTTGCTTGTACAAATTTGGACGTTGATGGAACGTAGGGCACTCGCTTTCCGCGGGCGGTGGGAGCCTCCTCGGCGCACTTGCGCCTGTGGGGTCTCCCTTTGACTCGCTATTCCCGCAGGAGTCTCGCACACCCGCTCCAATAAACTATGTTTAAAAATTTGGATAGAACTCCTTTTGTCTACAAACTGAACACTTTTGTATTAACAGTGTTTTTGCCAACAGATTATTTCAGCCCTTCGTATGGCTCATATTTCGCATACATATCTTTTCGGCGATTACGATCATTGAAAGTGGTTGCTGCACCACTTTTTCGATTCTCATAAAGTTCGTCCATATCGACCGTACCGGTAATAATGGTATGTTCATTCATTTTAGCCTCAACTACTATACCATTTGCTGGCCAAGCGCTGTCACAGGGGCTAAGTATACCGGCACGACCGTATCCGTTCGGCAGGGGTGTCCCTGGTTCACCAACTGTAGGGCAATGAACAAAATATACCTGATTCTCGATTGCACGTGCATGTGCACAATGGCGAACTCGCCAAAAACCAGCCTCTGTAAACGTGTATGATGGACAAAAAATGATGTCGGCCCCGTTCACTGATAATATTCTTGAAATTTCAGGTATCTCCGCTTCATAACATATCGCTATTCCAATCTTAACCGGTCCTATGGAATAAACCTCCAAATCATCGCCTTCAGAGGTACGCCAATTTGCTTCAGCAGGAAAGATATGAGTTTTTTTATGCTCAACGTATGATCCATCTCTATCAAAAATGTATGCAATATTGAAGTATTCATTATCGCGGCGTTCCAGATGCGTGCCCGCAATAATGATCTGCTTTCTTTTTCTTGAAATTGACCTGAAAAGTTCTTTATATTGATTGGTATATTCATCAATCCTGATATCGGATGAAGCATCCTGTACTCCAAAGGTCGCTGATAACCCGATAGTTAACAGTTCAGGAAAAATGATATAATCCGAGTTTTCGGGAACTTGGTTGATCAATTCTTCCACTTGTTTCTGAAATTCATTGAAAGTTGACACTTTTTCTACACGGAATTGGCAAGCCGTTATGTTAATTTTCACAAAATCCCTCCCAAATCATGCCTTACCAGTTCATCCTGTCAGTGATCCCAATGGATAACTTGATTAAACGGAATCAGGAAATCTTATTCAAATCATTCATTTCATTCCCTTGCATAGTGATATGTTTAGTCAGTGCACTTACAACGAATGTTACTAGTATATTAATTAACAAAGCTATGACACCTGTACTGATATCATTAATTACATGCGGTGTCCCCGGTAGGAATGTTGCAACCTTCACATCTGCAATTGTCGCATATAAAACGATTAGGACGCCTGCCAAGATTCCTGCCATCGCCCCATACTTATTAATTATATTGTTTTTTGGTAAACTGCAAAACAAGGAAGGTGCCAGTTGGGTTATTAAACTATATGACATGATATTCAAGATGGCCAAAGCTTCGCCGCCTGTTACCGTAACAATTAAAGCGATTATTGAGATACCAATAATAATTAATCTTGAGACGATCAATTGATGTGTTTCAGTCGCAGAAGGGACCAGAACTTTGAAAAAGCTATTAGTCAGACCTACCGATGCAGCCATTAGCATGACTGAAGCCGGTACAAGGGCCGTCAATAAACCTGCAGCTCCAATAAACCCTATCACCCATGGATCGAATGTTTGAATCGCCAGCCTTAACAGTGATAGATCTCCATCTGCTCCTTGTAAACCCGGGATTTCCATGATGGCTGCATATCCTATGAAAAAGACGAAAAGCAGTAACAGTGTGTATAAGGGTAAAGCAATGGCATTTTTGCGGAGGGTTCTTTCACCATTCGACGATAAAACGACCATGAAAGTTTGTGGCAGTAAATAAAATCCTAGTGCATTCAGCAAAACGGTGGACACAAACCAGGACTGACTCAATCCCTGGTCCGCCAAAACTAACATTTCCGGTTTTGCCGCTTGGACTGTCTCGAACATTGGCTGTATGCCCCCAAAGTAATGAAATGGGATGTAAATCCCCAAAAAGATAACGACTACCAAAATCATGAAATCTTTTAGTATGGCTGTCCATGCTGACCCATGAATGCCTGAAATCATTACATAAGTAGTTACGACCACAGCACCTATCACACTCGCTGCAACTGGTGAAATCACTCCATAAGATGCTTCTGAAACAATGATGCCTAATCCTTTGAGCTGTATGACTATGTACGGAACGAGAGCCAGGCTTCCCAATATGGCCACGATCATCCCCATTGACCTGCTCTTGTATTTAGATGCAAAATACTCCGGCTGAGAGATAATGGAATGGCGTTTGGAGTACCTCCATATTTTAGGTACAAGCCAATATGATAGGACGTAGGCTAAGAATATATAGGCGGGAACATAATAAGCAGCCGCTCCTTTTGAGTAAGCCCACCCACTTCCGCCTAGAAATGTGAAAGTTGTGTAAATTTCACCTGCTATCAGGAGAAAAATGAAGAATGTACCGAAGCCCCTGCCCCCTACGGCAAATTGCTCCATATCCATATCCTTCCCTTTTCTTGCTTTTATTCCTAAATAAAGTGCTAGCACCAAGAAAATGAAAACGATGAGTAATGAGATATTCATTCAGGATCACTCCCTTTATTATCAGGATCGAACTTATAGACAATCATTAAGATAATTGAAGCCAACACCATCCAACATGCAACCCAAAATAACAAAAAAGGCATTCCCAATATGTACGGTTCTATTTTATTTGCATAGGGCAATAAACCCAAGAACCCTATAAATGGAACAAAAAGCAATAGCTTAATAGCTTTCAAATTATAACCTCCCCTAATTAGGCTCTTAACATGGAATCACCATCAGTCAAGTCGACTTACAAACAAAACTGATGGTTTGATAGCATCAACGTTGGTTATAGACATTTCCTTCTTTCAACAAAACATATATTCTCCTTAACTGGACTGTATGGCAAGGACAGTTTCCAATATTACATTGACGCCTTTTTCACAATCTTCCCAAGAAGTAAGTTCCTCTTCACAATGACTTTTACCGTTGATGCTTGGTACGAAAACCATGGCAGTCGGTATATAACTGGCAATAAACTGCGCATCATGTCCAGCACCGCTTACCATTCTCTTATAGGGTAGACCTAATGTATTGCTCGATTGCTCAAGCAAATTGCAAATGGATTTATCGAACCAAACGGTATCCCTATCCCATAATTTTTTCACTTGTATGTCGCAGCAGCCTTCTAAACCTGTAGTTGTAAGACTTTCAATGACTTCCTCCACCTTTTCGATGACATTGGAATCCTTATGTCTCGCTTCTAGCGAAAAAACCACTTTATTAGGGATAACCGTATGGATATTAGGAAACACATTTACCCTCCCCATCGTAAAAACCAAATCGTCATCAAGCATGCCTAATTTCTGACGAGCCTCCATAATCAAGCTATTCGCAGTAAAGAAAGCATCCTTTCTCATATTCATCGGGGTGGTTCCCGCATGATCGGATTCTCCAGTAACTTCTATCTCATAGCACACCATTCCAAGGACACATTCAACGACACCGATCGTTAATGATTCACGTTCAAGAATGGGCCCTTGTTCAATATGCAATTCTAGAAATGCCGTCGCTTCTTTTAAACGGGACTCTTTATTTCCTGCGTATCCAATGGCATTCAAGGCACTTTCGAAAGTGGTTCCTTCACTATCCGTCTTTTCCAGCATGATGGATTTTTCGAATTTACCTGAAAGAACTCCCGATGACATCATGGAAGGTTCGAATCTGGCTCCTTCTTCGTTCGTAAAATTGACGATCATTACCGGAATTTTAGGCTGGATATTATTTTCCACCAGAGTCCGCACGACTTCCAAGCCTGCAGCTACACCCAAGATACCATCAAACCGCCCGCCTTTTTTCACGGTATCCATATGTGATCCCATAACAATTGGCGGTTTGTCTTCAAGTCCCGCTAAAGTAGCGTAAATATTCCCCATGTCATCAACCTTAATGTTCATCCCCAATTCTTTACAACAAGAGCAAAAGTAATCACGGACTAATCGATCTTCTTCGGACAGGGATAATCGTGTAACTCCGTTGTTTTCTGTGCGTCCAAAATCCGCAAATTTCTCGAGCGTATGACTCAGTCTCTCACCATTAATTAATAACTTTTGCTTTTTCATAATGTATATCCCCCTTTTAGATAACCTGCTAAATTCTACATACGTTGGCTTAAGCAAAAAATTGAAGTTTAAGGTTTTTGTCGTTTAATAGTTCCTATCGATTATATTTCCACCAATGTTTCTCTATGATAGAGAATCTCTCCGTTTAGAATCGTTGATTCAACTTTTAAATCCTTAATATTTTGAGGATTTACTTTCAATATACTATCATTCAATACTACTAGATCGGCCAGCTTCCCTACCTCTAAGCTGCCTTTGACGTCCTCATCGAAACTCGCAAAGGCGCCATTCCATGTGTATAGTTTAATTGCTTCCAATACGCTAATCGATTGAACCGTACCTATTTTCGTACCGGATCTGCTTCTTCTATTAACAGCAACATGTATGCCTAATAAAGGGTCGTGATCAGTAACGGGAGCATCAGATCCACCTGCGGCCAGGATGCCATTATCAATATAATCACGGGCGGCATACATGTGGTTGACCCTATTGCCATAGTGTTCAATATATATATCACCGAATTCATAAGGAAATGGGGGGTTGGGGATTGGGATGACTCCAAGTTCTTTCATCCTTTTTTGTAAATCTGGCGAAGAAATTCCAGCATGCTCAATTCTATGTCTATGATCTATTCTGGGCGATTCATTCAAAGCCTTTTCCACGCAATTCAAATACATCTCAATCGCTTTGTCGCCTTGGGCATGGACTGTGATCTGATAGCCTTTTTTATGTGCCTTACCTAATACTTGATAGATCTCCTCTTCTTTATAATAAAGAATGCCAAAATTGCCAGAATCACTCGAATATGGCTCACGGGTAGCGATCGTTGGACCGGTGCTGCTGCCATCCGTAAACAATTTAGCCGGTCCAATTTTAAATCTTTCGTCCCCAGTTCCGGTTACGATTCCAGAAGATACCACTTTATTTACAAATTCATGCGAATTGTTCAATGAACCTACCATCGCATAGATGCGAACACGTATATCCTTACTTTTAATGGCTTGCTGCATTAAACGGAAACTTTCAGGACCATAAGCACCAGCTTCATGAATGCTTGTTATGCCTGCGGCAATGAAATGCTCCGACGCAATTTTCACTGCTTTCAACAGTTCACTTTCTGAATAACTTGCAATCTCGGCCATTATCATATTTGCTGTTTCAATTAGTTTGCCTGTAATCCTCCCCGCCTTATCCTTTTCAATAATCCCGCCTTTTGGATTCTCTGAGTTTTCATCAATTTGGGCAAGCTCTAACGCCCGGCTGTTCACAACACATATATGGCTGCATGTACGGGTTACCATAATGGGATGGTCTGTTGAAATCGCATCCAACTCTGCAATTGTTGGATAACGTTTTTCTTTAATAGCGGTTTCATTGAAGCCCCAGGCGCGGATCCATTCACCTTTAGGGATTGTCGAAGCTCTCTTCTTCAGATCGATTAACAAATCTTTTACAGATTCTATATGTTCAGCTTTACAACTTATTGCCAACTGGTTGACACCGTACAATATAAGGTGAATATGAGAATCTATAAACCCAGGCAGTAATGACTTTCCCTGTAAGTCAATCACATTTGTTTCTTCTCCAATAAAACCCTTCATTTCATGATTCTTTCCGACTGCCCAGATGCGGTTTCCTTTAACTGCCAAGGCTTCTGCGATTGAATTTTTTTGATCCACTGTTATGACCTCGCCGTTTATGAATACGATATCAGCCTTCAAACACTCACCACTTCCTTTTCTTTTGTTGTCCCTACTTTAACTTGTTGGAATATTCTGTTTTCAACAGTTTCATTATATCTACACCAGTTTGTAATTTCATTAGACAAATAGTCAAAAATTTTATCGTTTTTTTACACTTTTCATATGATTTTTGATTCCTTGAGAAAAGTCCCCTTTATCTCCCCTTAGAAATTGATGAAAAATATTCCTAAGGGACAAAAAAAAGATAGGTAAAGCAGTTGATATGCTTACCTATCCCTTCCATTCCGTTTTTCGGTTATATTACAATCATTTCAATCTCCCTATAATTCCAATGGTTAAATACTGTTTATTTGTATTAAAATCCCATGGCCAATACCGAAGGGATAATTCACTTTTACCCACTTTTTCAATAAAAGACTTTATCCCAATCAATGCTGCCCCATAACCCACGTTTGAAGCTAAGGCAAAGATGGAACTCAGCCCTTCATTAATGGTATCCATATACTCAGGTTCGATTTTTAAGATATCAGTCCATGTAATATAGAATCCATTTTCCTTGATACATTTAGAAATAGAGTGATTCAACGTACGTACTATTTCATCCCTTAAATCTAAAAGTCCGTTCTTTATCTCTTCTGCGTCTTGATTTTGATATTGGTTTGAGTAATCAGAAAGCAGTTCCTTGGCCCAATTATAAAAAAGTTGAGTATAAATGGCGGAAGTTGCTACAACATCAAAACCATTATAATGATTGGCAAAAACACTTTCAGAAAGCTGGCCTAACCGATTCTCGGTATCCTTTACATACTGAATAATTTCCTCTGCCTTTTCACCACGATCCAGCATGGAAGATAGGTGGTGATCAAACTCCATTTTATCGAGGCCTGTAACATCGATTGCAACAAGCTGAATTTTTTTTCGTGTATGTTCAGGCAAATTCTCTGTACCCTTTTCCATACTTTCCATATCAATATCGAATAAATATATGGAATTGCATTTAGCTGCCAGATATTCTATATCCAAATCATCACAATTCCCTGCACCAACGATAGCCACTTTATCAACAATCTCTTTTTTCGAAAAAACGGCATCGAATAACCCTGTAACTTGTAAACGATGCTGTTTCCACCTCATCTTTCTGAATTCATCTCGGTTATGATTCATTTCTCTTTGAAAGGTTTCCAAATAAATCTCTCCCTTTAGGGTACTATCCATATAAATATTGTAACAAAGTATCCCGATATTGTAGATTGCAAGTAATTTATTAGCAGAGATAACGGGAGGGTGTTCCTTGAGCAAAACATAAAAGGTTTTACTGACTTTACTAACTATTTTCTTACTGATTATGGCTGGAGTCGTGATACTTGTGTTTTCATTCACACAGAGTATTAAACCAGATCCTGATGAAGAAAAAAAGGTTAGAATTCAAGCTAAACGGTATTTAGTGAAAAACTTTGAAGATAAAACCGAAATATATGATGCCCTACATGATAATAAGGGTAATCGGAACCATTTTGAATATGCAGCTAAAGTGAAACATGAAAAATATGGTACACAATCTCTAGTTTTCTTTAATGATGAAACAGGGGAAATGAAAGATACTTTCTAATCTGAAAAATGGCAAGATGATGCTGAAAAAGAAATTAGGCCTTATATGAGCTGGGGGACGTATTGATATCCAAGGATATGGGAGATATTGCAGATAGTGAAGAGTGGAATGAGATTCAGGAAGAAATAGGCGATTATTATCAATTATTCTTGGTCTTTGATGAGGGGATCGGGAAAGAATTGAAGATTGATCCGAATAAACCAGCAAGCTATAAAGATTATGACGTTGCCCCAACCATTCGATCACCCTTTCAGGTAAGAAACAGGATGCAGATGAAAACCGCTTTACTGAAATTATCGCTGCACTAAAAAATGATGCAGGGCTTAAACATGGATATATGATAGTAGAATATAGATGAGGAATGGAGTAAATCATTTTAAAGGCACTCATATTTTTTAACAAAGCGAAAGGAGCAGCAATCATAGCCTGCCGCACTTTACCTTTTTTGTTTTCCAGCAGCAAACCTTTATATCCAATATGAATTCGAAGCTGCAGTTCCCGCTTTCCCTATCAAACTTTTGCCACTAGTACAAAAACCATACTAAAGATGAACAATCCAAGATTCATAGAATATGCCGACATGTTGGACTAATTATGTTTCGTTTCTCGCAGTTAACCTCAATTTGGCGAACAGCTCTTGGTTCTCTGGTCAGAAACATATACTATTCAATATGAAACCGAAAAACCCTTCCATGATTTATATTAGTAGCCGCTCCATTTCCTGAATAATTTATCTAATAAGAACATTCAATGCTTTCGATGGAATCCTTGACGGGAGATTTTAATCCGGCGAGCTCCCACTCTCATCCGAAACATCATCAGAGTATAGATTTTACAGGTATTCCACCCACCTTTTTTAATTACTTCACATACCCTACACGGTAATGATTTTATATTCTTCACCAATCGTCAATAGGAATTTTAACCCAGGACTTTAACCCTTTTTTCAATCGTATAAATATTCAAAAAAATGTCGAGTTGAGTCATCAAGCCTTTTACCCTTATACTAGGGAAGAAAAATTGAAGGGGGAGAATTTTACATGAAAAAAGAAATTTCAATAATTGGTGTTCCTATGGATCTTGGTCAAACTAGAAGAGGAGTGGATATGGGACCTAGTGCCATCAGATATGCAGGATTGAGTGAAAGACTTGAGAACATTGGCTATACTGTCCGTGATGAAGGTGATATTATAGTAGAGATAAAAGAAAGAGCACAAAGTGATAGCGACACAAATTTAAAGAATCTGCAGGATGTTGCAGAAGGTAATGAAAAATTAAGTCAAAAAGTGGATGAAGTCATCCAATCAAATAGGTTTCCTTTAGTATTGGGGGGAGATCACAGTATAGCTATCGGCACATTATCCGGTTTAGCAAAGCATTCTGAAAATTTAGGGGTAATTTGGTATGATGCGCATGGCGATTTAAACACATCCGAAACTTCCCCATCAGGAAATATCCATGGTATGTCCCTTGCAGTAAGTTTAGGCCTTGGCCACCCTGCACTGACTAACATTGGCGGCTATTCCCCAAAAGTCAAACCAGAGAATATTGTCATTATTGGGGCTCGTTCTTTAGACGAAGGTGAGAAAGAGCTAATTAGGGAAAAAGGTATTAAAGTCTATACTATGCATGAGATTGATAGAATGGGTATGACAAGAGTGATGGAAGAATCGATTGCCTACCTGAAAGAACGTACGGAACTTGTACATTTATCCCTTGACCTTGATGGCCTTGATCCAGATGATGCACCAGGGGTCGGAACGCCTGTAATGGGAGGTATTAGTTATCGTGAAAGCCATCTTGCCATGGAAATGCTAGCTGAAGCTAATATCATTACATCTGCAGAGTTTGTAGAGATAAATCCAATATTGGACGAGCATAATAAAACGGCTGAAGTTGCTGTCGCATTAATGGGCTCATTGCTTGGGGAAAAACTGCTTTATGGAGCGGAAGATCACCTTATCACTTCAGGTTTACTGGTAGATGTAAAATAAATCGAACTCTATTGGAATGACACTTATAGATAGAAATATAGAGAGAGTTCACTAATGGATGCTTCATTGGAAAAATCCCATAATTCATCAGGGTGCTTCTCTCCCCATTTGCGGATGATCGACATGAATCAATTCACATCCCTGGTTTCCTGACGCTTGGCTTCCTTTTCTTTATTAAGCGGCGCTATCGAAATTTATTCTGCATGGATACATATGTTCATTGTCACATCTTTCTTACATGCAGAAGTAATCTCTATTCCGAGGGAATTCGGCATCACCTAAGATTCAAAACGAAGCTTTTAGACTTGTGAATGAACACAAATTCCCTAATAACGTCCCAACATAAATGAAACCGTTTGCACCCATCAGGTAAAGGAGTCTTTCAATGAAAACAGCAGATAATCAACCAAATGAATTAAAACGGAGCATGAAAGCTAGACATTTATTTATGATTTCAATAGGGGGATGTATTGGTACCGGCTTTTTCCTTGGTTCAGGCTACACCATTCATGAAGCAGGGGCCATCGGTGCTATCCTCTCTTACATAGTAGGCGGATTCATCATGTATTTAACGATGCTTTGTCTAGGTGAACTATCGGTTGCCATGCCTGTTTCCGGTTCGTTTCAGACATATGCGACAAAATTCATCGGTCCTGGAACCGGCTTTGCCATTGGATGGCTTTACTGGTTAGGTTGGGCCGTTACAGTTGCCTTGGAGTTTCTGGCAGCAGGACAGCTTATGCAAAGATGGTTTCCTGAATCACCCGTTTGGATGTGGTGTGCAATCTTTGCTTTTCTCATATTTTTACTAAACGCCTTATCAGCAAAGGCATTTGGAGAATCGGAATTTGTTTTTTCCAGCATAAAAGTATTGGCCATCATTTTGTTCATCATAGTTGGCAGTGCTGCTATGTTCGGCATCATTGATATGAAAGGTGGACAAGAAGCTCCATTTTTCTCCAACTTTTTAAGTGAAGGTCTCTTTCCCAATGGGATATCTGCCCTGCTTATCACAATGATTACAGTGAACTTTTCATTCCAGGGCACAGAATTAATCGGAATTGCCGCTGGAGAAAGTGAAAACCCAGAAAAGGTCATACCTAAATCCATCAAACAAACCGTTTGGCGGACCCTTTTCTTCTTTGTTCTTTCTGTCGCTGTACTTTCAGCGATGATTCCAAGGGAAAAAGCTGGAATCGTTGAAAGTCCATTCGTTGTTGTTCTAGATAGTATCGGTGTTCCGTATGCCGCTGACATCATGAACTTCATCATTCTTACAGCACTATTGTCAGTTGCGAACTCCGGCCTTTATGCTGCGACTCGTATGCTCTACTCGCTCTCCAAGGAAGGAATGGCAAGTCCGAAGCTCGGTATGGTAAATAAGAGAGGGATTCCGCTTAATGCCTTACTTATCACCCTGGCAGTTGCCGGTTTGTCTTTACTTTCAAGTGTTGTAGCTGCAAAAACAGTTTTTGTCTTTCTTCTCTCCCTTGCAGGATTAGGAGCACAAATTGGGTGGATCGCCATAGCGGCTTGCCTTCTTGCTTTTAGAAAATCATATACCCGCCAAGGCGGAAAGGTAGAAAATCTGAAATTCAAAGTACCGTTATACCCAATCATCCCCATTCTTGCTTTAATAGCAAACTGCATAGTCATGATCAGTCTAGCGTTTGTTCCTGAACAGCGAATGGCCCTTTATTGCGGAGGAACATTCTTCCTTGGTTGTTATGCGTTTTATCATTTTAAGGTGAAGCAAAACAAGAAAGCAGAAACTCCTAAGCAGGAAGTTCAATTAAATGCCGGTAAAAAAATGGTCATTTAATCTTATCCGGATTGCTGTGGAAAAGAGTAAAGCGACGGAAAGCAATCTTCGATTCCGATAAAATCAGTATAGAGAAAAAATACCCTGGATGATTTCATACCCAGGGTATTTTTTATACTTAACCATAAATAATTGGAAGTTGCATTTCAGTTTTGCCAACTGGATAAAAGCTCTATTTAAGCTATAGAATATAGGGAAAGTAAATCTCATGACATTTAACAAGGTATCACAAAAAAATCATCTTAATCGATGATTTTATTTTTGTGCATATTCTTTTAATCTAGGCAAGATTGGCACTAAAATTTCCTTGGCTATGTATTCAGTATCTAATCCAATGAAGCGTTCACTTTCCAATTCGACCGATCTAGCCTTATCCGGGTCATTACAAAAAATAAACGATAAGATTCCGTTATCTTCCCTCATATCTACATATTTAAATGTAATGTCATGTTTCGTAAGACAACTTTCAAACGCAATGCACAATTCATCTATGTTTGATTGACTAATAGATGTGAATTTCATATTGATCATCCCCTCTGCTAAAGGATAGCAAAATAATGCATGAATTACAAAGTGAAAATCAAGGCTTCGACTAATGTTTCATAATTCATCCGATACTTTTGCCCAAATGGAACCTGCCCTGATCAGAAGAATGAAATAAATGCAAACCATCACTTGAATGAACCCTTTTGATGCTGAAGGATTGGGTAAATATTTCTCCGTAAGAAATTACATTAACCAATCGATTTCTTCCACTTTTCCATCCTTACTTGATTTTATTTATTATCTTCCAACAAAGATCAATCAGTATTCCCCCTAGCCATATCCACATTATGTATCATCGCTTTGTGGAGTTCCTTATGAATATTCCAAGGCATGTCTCATATCTTTATACAAACACCTTGTTAGGAGTGGTCCAACATGAAGTCTTTTTATAAGGGAACGCTCATTTTGATTGTCGCAGCGTTTTTTGGTGAATGTATTGAATTTTTAGTGAACATGATCCTAGCCAGGGAATTACAGGAAGAGGGCATGGGGCTTTATATGTCCATATTGCCAATTTTCTTTTTGATATATGTGATTGCCAGCCTTGAATTACATATTTCCATTTCAAAATTCGTTGCTGAAAATAAACAGACAATGCATTATAATCTTGTCATCCATGCACTTAAAATGGCTGCAGTCATCGTGTTGGTCATGTGCGTAGTCATGCCTTTCATACTTTCCTTCTCATCCATAATGGACAGATATCATCCTTATATTAAATGGCTGCTCATCACTTTAATCCCAATAGTTGCATTCTCGTCGATTGCAAGAGGGTATTTCATGGGTGTCCAACAAATGGGGAAGATTGCCTTTTCCAACTTTTTGAAAGATATCATTCAATTTGGTTTGCTTTTCCTCATCTTTAACTTATTTCATTTTAACCAAGAAAAATCATTGTTGATGGCCTTTTTTGTATTGATTGGCAGTGAGTTCCTCGTTTTTCTATACTTGATAAACCTTTTGATCCTTCAAATGCGTATCATGAAACGCGGTACAAACTCGCGAACAACCGGTAAACATGCACGACAAAAGTTATTGGCAGTTTCGCTGCCTACTTTAGGGTTAAGGATTTTTCATGCCATAACAAATGCCATTCAACCTTTTTTGATCCATACTGCCCTTCTCTCAGCAGGATTCGGTGCGGTTGTGGCTACAGAGCATTTTGGGATGCTCACTGGAGTAGCGATGACAATCGGCTTCTTTCCTGCCTTTATCGCACATTCCTTAATGATCATGCTCATACCGAATGTTTCGAATGCGCACAAGAAACAGGATAAGGAAAAATTGAGGGTTTTATTGCAAAAATCGATGACTTTTACCGTATTATACGGGGTTCCAGCTGTGTTCTTCATTTATTTCTTTGCGGAACCTTTGACCTCTCTCTTTTTTTCTTCAACATCTGCCTCATACTATTTAAAATTATTATGCCCTTATTTCCTTTTTCACTTTTTTGTCATTCCAATGCAAGCCTATCTCATCGGACTGGGCTTAGTGAAAGATGCTTTCATCCATACAGTATGGTCCCACATCGTTGCATTTTTAATGATGTATATCCTAGGGTCCCAAGCTTCACTTAATATGGGAGGCATCATTTTAGGAATGAATACGGGCGCTGTATTATTAACTTTCATGCACTACTTGACCATTTGCAAAAAAATTGGAATAAGTATCTTTTTGACTAAAACCAGGTCCATATCGATAAAATGACTATAACCAGGTCCATCCACTTTGCTCCACTAAGTTTTTATGAACACAGCAAATCATTGGAACAATAAGTAAGAATAAGTAAGTTCCATCCAAAAAATCCTTACTTTTATTGGTTTATAAAGATTCAGATAAAAAATATTGAGCCTTTCCCTGTACATATCATCGCGGTTACTGTATATTTCAACATACTTGGGTAATAATCAAGTAAAATGGTTTAATCTAACCATACAATAGTAATGGAGTGATTTCATGAGTAAAGCTAAGGCTAAGAGTGGTACGGGTAAAGGTACGGGAACAGGTACGGGCAAGAAGGGCTGGAATCGTTGGAAAACTAGTGCCAACAAGAAAAAAAGCGCCAAACCATATGTAAGTAAAGGCGTCAAACATTCCAATGAATCAAAAACTTCCGGCCAGTCTACAGGTGACAAGACCGAAAAATAATAGCTTGTTTTAAATCCATACAAAATTTAGGTTTTTTCCATATTCTCATACAGGGTATAATGAGATCTGTATGAGAGAAATGGGTCTAATAGATAATAACGGCGATATCCAGATGAAGCCTAAGAGTACGGCTATTATTATACATACCATCAAAAAAGACACTTCCTTATCCGGCAGTGTCTTTCATCTTTTTAATATGTTCTTATTATCTAAATTGGCTTTTGGTTTTGGATTTTTTCTAGGAAAACTCTGTCCGGAAGCCGTTAGTGGCTTTTTTAACAGAGTCTGTAACTGAATGTATCGCTTCACCAACATCCTAAGCTGAATCCAATAATGACAGCTTGTTTCATTGTTACTAAGCTTGCTGAAAGAAGCATGTAAACATGTTGATGATGTAATGGTGCAAGGCATATGGCTTAGTGTGCTTCCTTTTTCTATGCTCCCCTTACTTACGGCATACTTTTATTAAACCTTTTAAATGGTGATGATAACAAATATATATTCTAACGAGGTTTATGTTGAAATTATAATTAATCATTTTGTTGAGATCCTCCTTAACAAAAATATTTTAAAAACCTTTTTGCAAAAAACATATATTGAAACCGGTCCTTTTAAGGCAAACTACTATTAAAAACAGGAGGATACCCATGACGCCTCGGAATGTTCCAGCTAAAGATGATTCTGAAGTGAAGGATACCTTTGCTTCACGTGATAAGGAAAGCGAAATAGTCAAATTAAACCGTTTATTAGGTGCAGTCATGAGATATTTATCAGATGATGAACAAGAAGAAATTGATATTGAATATCTTCTTGAAAATACCGAAGGGTTGCGGGATTGGTGGAGCGAATATAGGGAGCTTGATCGAAAAAGGGTCGAAGAAGAAATAAAAAATTCTCTGACCGATCTATCCCTTGAAGAGCTTGAAACCATACGTGAACAAATCCGGACTAAGGAAAAATAAAAAAAACCTGCATTATGTTCATACAGGGAGTTCTTTAGGAAGACACATTTCATTTAATTTAACAATTAAAGGGATTCACTAGAAATCCCTGATTCAAATACCATTCAATGAACTTAATTTTAGTTGATCGATGATTGTATCCACTAATGAATGCAATGGATTTAAAATTATATTTCCTGTCTGAAACTCATAACGCTTAGCTGCTTCAACCATTGATAATTGAGCCACGGACAGCGGTCTTTTCCCGTTATTAAAGTGGTGCAGGAAATTAACGATTACCTGGTTATATTTTTCACCCAATCCCTGCATAATGAATTCAAACGTATTTTCGATGATGATTACTTCAAAATCCACACCCTCAAATTTTTCAGCATGTGCATTTAAACGTTTGACAGTTCCTTCAACAGTAGCAGGGTTCGTGAATAATATGACTTGCGGTTGCTGCAGTTGGCAAATTTGTTCAAAATATGGTTCATCGATTTTAATGATAGGCATGGTCATGGAGAGTTGTTCTTCGTTTAAAAAGGCGATGTAATTCGTACAGGTTATCAGGATGGCATCCACTTTACATTCGGCAATTTATTCGACTTGTGCTTTAACCACTTTTTGAGCATCCGAATACTTAAACTTTACATCCGATGCAACCCTATGCAAGCCTGGATCTACAAAATGAAACCATTCAATATCAAATTCGAGAATGCTTTTTCTGTATTTTTATGGTGTGCATGCAAACATTTCAATTAGTTTTCTGATTATTCTAAAAAAATCAGCGTTACATTGCCCACTACCAGCCAAAACGATAATTTCCTTTTTCCTAAGCCATCCCTCATGCTTAATCCCAAATAAAGAATCCCTCAAAAAATATATCTCAAGTCAGAATGTCGGTTGGTATGAATCGGGCACTCGAGCATATATTTATCAAGGCAATAGCAAGGGGGATCATTAGAAAAATGGAGCGCATTGCTTTATACTTCAAGTAAAGCAAGTATTTGTAGATTATCAAGTCGTAAAACAGGTGAAAATCATTATTTTTGGAGAGTGTTTATTATCTTATATTTAATCGCGATTCTTTTCCCGCCCTTAGCCGTATTATTAGTGGGTAAACCCATTCAGGCTGTGTTAAATTTAATCCTCACACTAATTTTTTACGTCCCCGGTTTAATTCATGCCATTTTAGTTGTGCATGATAAAAAAGCTGATAAACGTATGAAGCAGCAAGCATCACTTATTGCTAAAGCGAAACGAAATGACTGAGTATATATACAACAAACTACAACCCGAATAACGACACCAATGTGTTCTTTATTCGGGTTGCTCAATATTGGGAAAATTTCAGTTTAATTGAATCTCTGTGACTTCCTGCCTCTGTGGTAACAAGCATCACATATATGAAAACGAGAGTCATCCGGCAACTTTTTTCCACAGCGCTTGCATTTTTTTTGATAATTCAACATTTCGTCTTTTAACTGATCATGAACGCCATCACTGATTTCTTCACGGATACGCTCCCAATAAACAGTTTCAGTCTTCTTACCCATCCGATATAAAAATAATAGATGAAGGCCTATCGCTTTATAAGAAAGCTCCAATTCCTCCAGATTTCTGGTCTTGATGATTGGTTCAGGAAGATCACTGCTCTCGGCAATCGCTTCGACCGTTTCCAGCCATTGCCTGATCAGACTTGGTTCTTTCGCTGAAAAAGGGATATGCAAGAATCCATATAAATCCATTAAGGAAAAACGCGCTTCGATTTCAGTATCCCGTATAAGCTCGTAAAGCTCCCTTTCTTCCGAAAGTGATGCCTTTTTCGTGCCTTTAGGAGGCTCGAACCTCTCCCACATTTCGAAAAATGTTCCTAGATTCCTGTAATACTTTTGAAAACGTTCAAACACAGCCGAAGTTGGGGCAATAGTGAAGGTCTGAACTGGCTCATCTACTTGTTCCAGCAACTTATTCATGATTTTAATCTCTGCTGTAAATGCCACCTTACCAGTATCATAAATCCCTTTTCTCCCTGCTCGGCCTGCGATTTGTTTGATTTCTTGAGAAGTCAATCTTCTTCTTCGAGTCCCGTCGAATTTTTCATTTTCAAGAAAGACGATGCGTCGGATTGGCAAGTTCAATCCCATTCCTATTGCATCTGTGGCTACAACCACTGATGTTTCACCGCGATTGAATAGCTCTATTTGCCGTTTTCTATTTTCAGGAGGCATACTGCCGTATATCATGCTGACATTATGTCCACTCTCTTTTAGACGGGATGCGGTTTCCAGTACGTGCCTTCTTGAAAAACAAATGAGCGCATCCCCTTTTTTGGTATACTTCAATCCAAATTCCTTTTGTTCCACCTCGAGCGGTATTTCACGTCTGTATTCGTGGAGTTCTAAATCTGCTTCATTCAGAAGGTTCAAAAGCATCATTTTGATATTCTTGCTTCCGATAATGTGTACTTCTTTCGCATTTGCTTGTGTGATTGCCCTAAACCACGAAAAGCCTCGATCTTTATCGGCAATCATTTGTGCTTCATCTATAACGATTACCTCATGGTAGTCTTTTTCATGAAACATTTCGACTGTGCTGGAAACATGATTAGCACCCGCAACTGCCTTTTCTTCTTCACCGGTTTTTAATGAACAAGGAACACCATCCGCATTTAATTTATCAAACACTTCGAGGGCTAGCAGTCTAAGGGGCGCCAGATACAAACCGCTTTCCGCTTCTTTCATTTTTTGTAGGGCCTTATGTGTCTTCCCGGTATTAGTCTCTCCGATATGCAAAACATATCTAACTTTTTTCCCTAATGATGGAGTATAGGCCTTTCCGATAATATCATCAATCATCCTTTGCTCTTCAGCCAGCTTCTTTGCCTGCTCTGCCAATACTTCCGCTTTTCTTCTTTCTCTGTTCGCCTCGTCCTTTTCAAATATTTCTTCGTGCAATGTTTCATTAAAAGGAATTCCTACAAGGTTCAGTAAATCAGAAAGGTATTCTTCCTGAAGTTCATCAAAACAGGCCTGAGATAAATCAGCCAATTCATCCCTTAGTATACCTTGAAGGGCTTCAACCGTTAGCCTTTCCCCATATGACTCCAAAAAATCATGATGCAGTGCAACAGGTAATTGGTTCAAGTATTTTTCTGGGGCTAATTTCAGAATGAAATCCGAAACTAACCTTTCATACCGGTAGAAGTAATTTTCATACTCAAAATGGTTCCTTCCCCAATCGAGTAACGAGTGGATATCGCCTGTCAGCTCTTCAAAAAAATCAGAGACCATTAGGTATTCGGATGCTAAAAATCCCCCCGCTTCAATCAATCGTTCTTCAAGCAAGTATGGATCGACATATTGGAATTTAGGTTTATTATTAAGATCCGCTGCCAAATTTCCAGCAATATTATACCTGACATGTAAATATAAAAGCAGTGAGTTTTTTTCAAAAAAAGTATTGGCCTCTTCTTGAAGCCTAACGCGTATCTTCCATCGTTGCTTAGCCAGCCACTGTTCTTTTTGTCGCTTTGAAAAGTTATCCCTTGCATTTTTATATCTCTTCTCCCAATCATCTTGATTTTCAGCAAAGGATTTTTTTATCCACGATAAGGCATCAAAGGGACGATACTTCTTTAATTCGTTCCGGAACATGCTATTTATCAGCTTATGATCTGAACCTTCCGTTACAAATCCCCTTTCGCTTAGAAACACCTTTTTTTCCTTCCTGGGCACATCGTTTGATGCTTTATTTAACCAAACATTGATCCAAATTTGCTCAATAAAAGAAACCCTGTCTGATATATATGTTGCAAACGAAGGCATCGTCTCTTGATTCTCTAAATAATAATCCATATCCTGGATTATTTTTTCCTTTGTATTGTCTATAGCAATAGGATATATACTTTCTAATTTTCCCATAATGATCCCCTTTTGAATTATCCTGTATGTACTTTATTCTTACCTTTTATCCTCTCCAAAACATTTTTTTAAATGAGCGAGATACTCTTCGTTTTATCTAGGTAATTCATTTGCTTCTTTAATCATGACAAGGAGCAGAAATGCCAAGCTGCTTTACCCTTTAAATATGATAAATGATACTAAGTTTGTACGTGAAATGGTACTCTTGCCATTTCACGTACAGTATAATACATGTTAGATAGACTGATTATTGACTTAAAGGAAAATATTAGTTATTAGGTGATACCCATACCGGCATACAGAAACTAATACACCGATTAGCCATTTGGAAATCAGGTAAAAGATATTTAATGATATTAAAAAATAGCCGAAAATAAAATAAGGGTCAATTTTTAACTGACTGATAATCATACTGAACTAAGAAAAATAGAAACAGCTCATTAAACGGTCAGCTTATCGATTACATTATCCATCAATAAAACGAATCCAACCCCTTAATTGAGTTTAGTGGAAATCCTGGCGACTGTCACGGTATTCAGATTCCGCTTTTGTGTCTTTCTAGTTCAATATGAGAAATAACATCCAGAAACCTAAAAAGACTAAAGATAAAAGAGGAGCCTGAAAATGATTCAGCAAGATATCAATTATTATAAAAATTTTGACTCCATGGCTAAAGAAGTATTAGCGCTATTAGCCCAAACCATTGATGTCAATACATTCTTTCTTTCGATATTGAATCCCACACAGAGTTTTATGATCAAATCCTTCAATAGAAATGCAAAGTTAATTTGTGAAGGTGACATCCTTCCTTATAATATGGCTTATTGCAAATTAGTTGTTGAGAATGGCTTGGAACCACTCGTTATTCCGAATTTAAAGAAACATGATTTGACTAGTGGCCACCCCGTAACGAAGTTTATCGAGAATGGGTGTTTTATGGGAACACCCCTTATAAATGAGGGTGAAATCATTGGTACATTATGTGCATTCGACATTAAACCTTATGATTTTGAGGAGTATGATCGGATACTCATTAAGTCTTTGGCAGCTTTGATTAGTCAAACCCTCATTCTTGAAGATGGGATAATCAGAGATCCTTTGTCAGGTCTTTATAATAGGCACTTCATTTCTAATTATTTTGATTTTCATAACGATAAAACAAACGATGAAATGGCCATTCTTTACATCGATCTTGATCATTTTAAATTTTTCAACGATTCCTTTGGTCATGATGCTGGAGACGGCGTTATTAAAAAAGCGGCTGAATGTCTTTTGCAAACCGTCCCCCGCGGGAGTCATGTGGCACGTATCGGTGGAGATGAATTTATTGTATTATTACATCCATCGCATTGTGAGAATTTAATGAAAAGCACACAGCAAAACGCTGAATTAATATTGAACCAATTATCCACAATGCCCATTCCCATTATAGGAAATGATTATTTTGTTTCAGCTAGCATAGGGATAAGCTTTTATCCTCATAATGGTACGGAAATGGAGTCACTTTTGAAAAAAGCTGATCGTACGATGTATACAGCTAAAGAGTTAGGTCGAAAGAATATTCAATACTTTCACCCGCTGTGATTTTCCTGAAAAATAAAAAAACCAGTTCTCCTTAGAGACTGGCTTTGACTTTTACCTTAAAAAAATCCAACGTTTAGCTTTCAGCCTTTGCAAAAGCTTGAGCAGATCAGCATTTTCCTTATGTATCCGTTTCTCGGATGGTGAAGCCGAGGGGGCCGGGATGTTAACTCTCTCGGGTTTTTTGTTCATATCCTGAAAGACCCTTCCTATTCTTTTATTTTGAATAGTATATGCGGGCTTTCCATTAAATATCATAAGGCAAAGGAAAACCTCTGCCCTGATTCTTATAAAACACTTTTTAAGCGGCAGAAGCGTGCAGCTTTTTCTTTTTGTTTCAAGATAATGCGTTCGTTTTGTTTCATCACCTTTTTAGTATGGGGACTCAAACCTACATCGGGTATTTTCACCTGTGGTTTGATTACGGCAACTGACACTTCACTGCCAGCTTTATCATAAATGCTCATTTATCTTCACCACCTGGGTTTTGTTTTATGACCATATCGAACATCATGATTAATAATGCTATTAATAAACAATCGACTTCTGAAACGAAGCTTTCTGATTTAACGTCAAGGATATAGGGTTCCATCAATATACTTACTGGCTGCAGAGCCATTTTTTCTTCATCATTATAATACGTATCTTCTCTTTCCAATGTAGCACGAATGGTACTGCCATTCAAGTTCGGATGCCCATTTATCACCAATTGCTTGTCCTGTTCCGTTTTGAAAGGGAGAATTTTCACGTTCATCCCTTCTTTTGCGGCATAAGCTTGAAGGAGAATGCTCAAATAAGCCAAGTATTCCTTATTCGTTTGATAATACTCAGGAATCCCTTCTTTTTTAAGGAGGTGAAACATATTCTTGACCTTTTCCCTATTATCCGTTAAAAGTTTGTCACTTTCCGCAACGGCTTTTGTTGCATAGGACAGTTCATTATCGCCAATTTTGGATATATACATGCTAAGGAACACAAACATATCAATCAGGATAAATACAATAGCCATAATCAAGAAGTTTTTCCATTCGTTAAATATACTCATCGGATAGAAATTCCAATAAATCAATGCTCCTAGTATAAAAATGACATACCAGGTTTTTCGAATCGCTTCAATCCTTTTGCTTACCTTATCTTTATATTTCCAAGAAAGAATGACATATGCTAATAAAGCAATAAATACTACCCATACAAAGACTCTGAAAAACATTAACAATCGTATTATCCCCCTACCCTTCATACGGCTGTTATATCCCGTATCCGCTCTCTATATTATTCATTATATATCCCCCTTTTCCCTGCCTGGGACGGGTGAAACTTAAACACTTGTCATGAGTTTTCAAAACACTCCTTCAAAAGTGAATTTCCACTATATGGATCACCGATTTCGCCAGGAGGGTAAATCTATATCATTTTCTTGTGGGATATCGTTAGTAAATAACCATACAAATTCTGTGATATGATAAGTTAACGAAAGGTCTGATTAATATGGGAGGAACATAATTCATGCTGAAAATTATAAAGGTCATCATTTCTTCTTTTATATTAGTGTTACTCGTCCTTAACCTCTATCCTCCGCTAGGAAGGCGGACAAACAAAGAAAAAATGCGAAGTTTCACTACTAAAGAGAATTTTGCCAATGGAAAATTCCACAATCAGATCCCTGCTAGTCAAGCGATGAGTCTTAAACATACCGCTTCCATTTTACGGGATTACATAAAAGGCAACCCAAAAAGGAGGCCAGACCATCCAATCAGAATTGAAACAAAAGAACCTGTATCTGTGAATTCCAATAAAATCACCTGGTTTGGTCATTCAGCATTCATGTTGGAGTTGGATGGGAAAACCATTTTAGTGGATCCGATGTTTGGTAAAGCACCCACTCCGTTTCCTTGGTTTGGGAACAAGCGCTTTAGCGGGGAATTGCCTATTGATTTGGATTCACTGCCTCCTATCGATGCCGTCCTGCTCTCACATGACCATTACGATCATCTGGACTATTTCACAATAAAGAAAATAAAAGATAAGGTCGGTCAGTTCATTGTTCCACTGGGGGTCGGTGGACACCTTGAAAGATGGGGCATTAAACAAGAACTGATCCAGGAACATAATTGGTGGGATGAAGTTTCATTCAAGGATTTGAAATTTGTTTGTACACCTGCAAGGCATTTTTCTGGACGGAGTTTAACCGATGGCAATGCGACACTATGGTGTTCTTGGGTAATGAACGGAAAACGTGAAAAGGTATTTTTCAGCGGCGATAGTGGATATGGTAGCCATTTTAAAGAAATCGGCGAAAAATACGGTCCTTTTGATTTAACTTTAATGGAATGCGGCCAATATGATGAGCGCTGGTCAACCATCCATATGATACCTGAGGAAACTGTTCAAGCACACATCGATGTACAAGGAAAACTGATGATTCCCATTCATTGGGCTGGGTTCACATTGTCTTTTCATGATTGGACAGATCCGATAGAACGGGTAACAAAAGCTGCCAATGATCTTGGCGTCCAAGTCTGCACACCTCAACTGGGCGAGCAAGTATTGATCGGTTCAACAGATTTCCCTCAAAAAATATGGTGGAAATGAAAATGATCCATTCGGTTTGTAGAAAAAAGGGGGTCGGAAAACGTATCTTTCATCAAATGATGTTTCCGAACCAACTGACTCAAAGCAATACCCTCAACCCCTAAATTTTGTAACAAAATTGATTGGAACGGGTGTGCGAGACTCCTGTTTAAAAAAGCGCATCTAAGAAGACCCCGGACTTGCTTTCCGAGGGCGGACCGTCCGCAGAAAGCGAGTGCTTGATTGTACAAGCCATAAAAAACTTAGACAAACTCGATTTTCGAGTTTGTCTACAGTTTGAATGATCCATTCCTACTAAGAAGGACCATTTTTATTCATTTCACATTTTCCCCTCATTATATTCAAGCTTCACTTTTATTGAATGCTCTTTCTTCACACCCAAATAATTCGTGCCTATTACACCTAAAATGATTAGTATCGACCCCAATATATCGTAGATTGTAATCTTTTCATTTAGAATGAGAGCTCCTGCCGCAATCGTGATAACAGTGGAAAGATTTGCGAACACACTCATTTGAGATGCTTTGATTTTTGATAAAATCGTATTGGATAATAGCGAAGTGACCAATGAAGCCAATATTCCCAAATACAAAATGGAACTGATGAATTCCATGCTTGACCATGGTGTAAAGAATTCCGCCATCGTTCCTTGTTTTAAATGGGTAACAAGCGCGGTAACGTTAAAAATGACAAAGCCTGTTCCCATCATGAAAAAGGACATTTCACCTGGTGTATAATCCTTGGCAAGCGAACGGGTCATCGTTGTATAACATGCAGTAGCAATACAGGATAGCAGGATCAACACCATCCCAAGCATGTCGGAAAAATTGATCGTGCTCCCTTTCATCACAAAAATAAAAATGACCCCAACTACCGACAAGACAATCGAAAGTTTTTGATATAAAGATGTTTTCTCCTTTAGGAAATATCCAGCTATCATCAATGTTAGAATTGGGATGACGGCAGACAGAATTCCAGCATCGGTGGATTGCGAATACTTAAGTCCGAAAGTTTGAAAGGCAAAGAAAAGAGTGGGGAATAACAAAGATAGCGGGACCAGATTTTTAACCGAGTCCCAGGAATAGTTCACCTTAATGACTTTAAAGGCGACCAGGAATAAAATGATGACGAAAGAAACCGTGAATCGGAACGCCAAAGTATCAAGCGGATTAGATTCTGCAATCGCCATTTTCGTGAATAAGAAAGATAGGCCGACAATACTTGAATGAAATATGGCTAAAATGTATGCAAAAGTTCGGGATGTCATGGATGCAACTCCTCTACTAGATTACTATATTTCCTTTTAGGTATAGTACCCTTTGCATCTGACTTGCAACCCAAGTTAGAGTTAAAAGATGATGATGGCTTAAATTCTTTAAAGATCAATCATGCATAACAATATCTTATTAAAGAAGGATCATTTTCATGCTTTAACGGTGATGACCCATGTAACTTTCGAGTCATTTTTTACCTTTTCTTCAAAAGTCTACACTTTAGAACATTGCTAAGTATGATAAAATTCAACGAGAAAGAGAGGTATACATAAATGTTAGTTACTACAATAATATTCCTTATGGCAGGCCTAGCCGAAATCGGTGGTGGCTACCTAATTTGGATTTGGTTAAGAGAGGGTAAATCCATTTATCTGGGGTTAGCCGGAGGGTTCGGGCTGGTGTTATACGGTATCATTGCAACTTTCCAAACGTTCCCTACATTTGGACGGGTATACGCTGCATATGGCGGGGTTTTCATTGTTTTATCGGTTTTATGGGGATGGGGCATCGATAAGAAAACTCCTGATCTGTATGATTGGATTGGAGCTGCAATCTGTTTAGTCGGGGTTTCAGTGATTATATGGGGTCCTAGACAGTAAGTGAAATGGCCATATGCCCTTTAATTCCTCACTAAAAATCTTCACCAGGCGTTTGACCGTTTTACTTATATCCAAGTATCTTTACCAACCTTCTCCCTTCAATAATTTTTCACCCAACCCTATAGGCTAGATCGCCTTTTTGTAGAATTCTCTCATGCCTTAAAGCAAGCTTATTAGCTGATTTCAGTTGGGTGTTCGTTGGAGCAATTTCTTTTCCTGCTTGCTTGCAGTTATTTTGCTGAAATTATCTTGTTTTGAACCAAATCGCCACTGCTGAAATAATGTATGAAAAGGCAGATGCTGAAAAATTAACTTGCAATGACAATTTCATATCAAGCAGGACACCGCAGAAAGTAGGAGTGAGTATTTCCCCAACTCTGCCGACACCTTCTTGGGTGCATAAAAAACGCCCTCTAATCAAAAGAGGGCGTTTACGATTATAATATTAAGCATCCAGTATAATATTAAGAATCCAAGGCTTCCTTACGTTTTCTTTTTCTTGATTCTGTTATTAGATCATAACCAAGATAAAGGATGATTGCTGCGCCTAATATTTTAATATATAACGGAATCTCCGCTACGAAGAAATATATCATAGAGAATAATGTCCCTATAATGCATAACCAAAAAATTATGTGTTTTAAAAACTTCAAAGTAATGACTCCTCTCAAAAGATGAGATTAATTTCTAGTTCGCTCCACTTCAAGGAGGAATTAATTATCCGTATAATCATTCTAACATTTATTCTTTATATAATGGAATGACTCGCATTGCGAAATTATGAACATTTAAGAAACTTTATCCTTTCGATCGTATCCCTCTGTTGTCAGGTCGAACAATTCCACCAAAATCGACAATAAAACGTGTAAATACCGGAATCATGACTCCCCCAACAGAAAGCCCTTTAAAACGAATAAGCATGAAATGACAGTGAGGGTATCGCCGCACTTCTATTTCATGCATTTAACTTTTACAAGGCACTTATTTTATCGGATTCTACCACTATTTCTTCATTTCGTTCCGAATGACTATTTTTGTAATAAGCCATTTTCACTGGAACGAATGATAAAGCAACCGCTGCAATCAGACCTGGAATGGCAAAGGCAATGAAATTCAATTGGATGGGCAGCGAGATGGACAATTAAAATCCGCCGAGTATAGGTCCAAGCATACCGCCGATCCTTCCGATTCCAGATGCCACCCCTAATGCAGTCGATCTAATATTTGGTGGATAGTACTGGGAAACATAGGCTTGTACAAGGTTTTGGGCACCAATGGTACTGGCACCTGCAATCGCTACCAATGTGTAAATCACGAAGGAACTTCTGCCCATTCCCAATAGCGTCAAACTAACTGCCCCTAGCGCATACATCGGCACAAGCATTTTCTTGGATCCATAACGATCACAAAGTTTAGCGATGACAAGCGTGCCTATGATAGCTCCCCCTTTCCACGGAAGTTAGGTTCCACTCCTCCGTCAATACCGGGACGCCCGTTCCGTAAACGACAAGATCATAGCCATTAAAAAGGATTATTATAAAACACCATGCCAGCAACCTGAAATGCAAACGGTTAAATTTACTGTTGCTAATTACCTCGGTTGTGTTAATACTAGCCGTAAAATATACTCCTCCCTAGGTGACTGCAGTAATTCCATCTGAATGAAAGCGCTTACGTATTCCTTTAAAAATATCGACTCACCATCATTTTATATTAATAATGAACTTAGTTATCTAATTATTATTATAATAGCTAATTATCAGGAATAAAATCTTTCACATATTATTCATAAATGCGTGATCCTTACATTTTAAGATAATAACCATAAGTGCAACTATCTACAACGCTCCGAACATTAGTAAAAACAGCAAAAAACCAGCCCCTAATCGGAACTGGTTTCTAATTTTAAAAATATAAGCCGCTATTGCCGTATTCAAGTAAGAAAGTTTTAAACCACCACTCCTCAAAGTGGGTGTTTGCAGAAAAAATCCTGTTGTCCAAGTCAGTGACGAGGCATAACATTCCTGTTTCAATGTAAAACTCCCTATTACAGCTTAAAGGTTAAAACTTAATTATCATTACGAACAACGCAGCTTGTATAGTTATAATACCTAAATATCTTCAATCTTGCAAGTTTAATCATTTCCAAGCAATAAAATTTTTCATGTTACACAAGCGAAATTAGCTGCAGTCCTATAGAGCAAAAACCAATAGCGGCACTCTACACAAATTAAATTATATATGGCATTGGCTAAGGTAGGTAGGAAATATATTAGATTTAATGAGCAAGTTAAAATAGGAAAGAATAAATTTAAAATGCTTGCCTTACGGACGTCTAATTTATGATGTTGAACATTACAATAAATAGTAGATAACATTTGCAAATACTTGTCAGGAGTCTATAATATTAACTATCAGATTTGATTGGAGTGAATAGTAATGCTTTCAAACATTGGTTTTCCCGGTTTAATTTTAATCTTTATTTTAGCTTTAATTGTTTTTGGACCGAATAAGCTTCCTCAAATCGGACGGGCAGTTGGCACATCGCTTCGGGAGTTCAAGGATGCAACAAAGGGAATAACAGAAGAAATTCAAGAGGAATTCAAGGATGACGTTCAAGCTGCAAGAAAAGAATCGCAAAAATGAAAAAGACGCCTGCACGCAGCAGGCGTCTTTGATGCGTTTGAGGCGTAGAACCGTCAGGCCACATCCCGACGTTTAGCTAAAAGCTTGTTCTTCGGCTTACACAAATTAGCTCATCGCTTTATTAATATAACATTAAACTTATATTATTTCAAGAGATTAATTAAACAGCCGGATAAGTAATGAAATGATCCCCTTATTCCATAATCGCTTTAAGGCTTTTTGATCAAAATATTCTATCGAGTTGTTTATTAAAATATAAAATACTATCACATAAGTCACGTTAAGACGTTCCTTCAAACAAACCTTTTGAACTCCCTACAAGTTCATCGTCAATTGAGTCAATTGATCCGAGGAAACGGCCACTTGATTGAACGCTTCATTAATTTCATCGAAAATAACATTCAGTTCAGTCATTTCCTTGGTGATTTTAATATTCTGTTCTTTTACCGAAAGCATGGCCTTTGCTATATCGGTAAAAAATATGCTCGTTTCTTTTCCTTGTTCCGTGCCTTTAGTAATCTCCCCGCTAACAATTGAAATAGATGTATTCATAACATTGGTAAAATGAGCAATGCCATTAACGAGTTTCACTACTTCCGAAATTGATTCTTTGGTATTTTCCGAAAGCTTCCTTACCTCACCGGCTACAACCGCAAATCCTCTACCATTTTCACCCGCTCTAGCAGCTTCAATGGCTGCATTCAATGCCAACAAATTCGTTTGTTCTGCAATTGAAGTGATTATCGTGACAATTCGTCCGATTTCCTTTGATGTATTGGATAGCTGTTCCATATCTTTTGAGATGAGCGTCATTTGCTCCTGTGTTTTTACCAATCTTTTCTCTAATCCTTGTAACAGTTCAACGCCTTCATTTGATTTTCCCTCTGCCTGTATCGCAATGTCCGAACCCGTTTGAGTGAAATCATGAATTTCGACTACCTTATTTGCCATAAATTGAGTCGCTGAACTTGTCTCTTGACTGATTGCTGCCAATTCTTCTGCATTATGATTCACCTGAATTTTAATCGTTTCTTTTTCTTCTTGGTTTTTTATACGAACTTTTTCATTTTCAAGCTCATATGCCTCTAAAACGATTTGCTGCTCTAAATTGAAAATTTTGGTGATAGCCAGAATGTTATCCTGATATTGCTCAGTATTTTTTATATTGGAAATTACATGAATGATTAATGATTGCAGTAAATCTTGAAAAGCGCTCATATACCATTTTGGCTGCAGCCCAATTCGCACATGTACTTGTGCGATGACATAACGCTGTTTGATATACGCATCATCAATTGTACCACTGAACATTTCGAACATATGACGATGCAGCGTCTTTTTCAACCTATCAACAGAACTATTGTCCGAAATGATTTTCATTAAAGAAGATTCATTTTTTAGATTTTTATAAAAATTTTCTATAATTTGACTCAAATGTTCTTTTACTTCATCTTGTAAAGACCGAATAATACATAAATCCCCGATCGTCAAATGAATCATGTCCACTTGAGTCAATACACTCGGAAATTCAGTGATATTTATACCGACTTGTTCCTTAAATTGCATATAGTCTATAGCATCTATCTTTTGTCTGTTTCTCCATATACTTTTCATGATTGAATTGCCCTCCAATTTATCTACCCATATATACTATTTCGACATAAAGGCTGTTAATCTTAAACTACTTTAAATATATTTTTATCTAAACCTAATATCAGACATGACGTATGAACTCTTTCACATAAAAACAGCAGTCCCTTTAGTAGTTCATTATCTATTAAAAGTGAATGTTGGAGTGTTTCCTGTAATCCTTTATTTTGGTCTTGTAGAATTTTTAACATTATTAACCCTATTTTTCTATAAGTATTATTTTGAAATAAAATACCAAAATTATTCTATTATTCCACGCCAATAGTTTGACGGAATCACCGTACATATCTATACTTATTAAGTCTTAAAAAAGTACGGGAATTATGCTTAATAATTGAAGAAGGTGACATTCATGGATTTTACTATTACCTATCTGTCTTTTTATTTAATCCAAGTCGAAGGAAAAGGCGATCAGGCTGATAAACGTTTTAAACATTTTCAAACCCTTGATACTGAAGAATACGAAGAAAGTCCTCTAAAGGATTTTTTGGATGGGGAATTGATGAAGATTTCCAAACGAAAAGTGGACCGTCATCCAAAAACTGAACAAATACCGACGAAAATCGGTTCTTTCATTGTCGAAGAAGGACATGCACTTGATTCCAACCCTAATTACAATGTATTTAACCGAGTTCGATACGCTAAAACGAAAGAAGAATTCCAAGAGGAAAATGAACAATTCACGCGGTCTTATATTGATACAAGTGCCGTCCGTGGCGGTGTCTTCATAATCGCATCGGCTAAATTATCGAAATATCTCGATGAACCATTCGTTTTCTTATTAAAATGTGATTTCGAGCCGAAAGTTGCTTCCATTTCGGATGAACGGACCCTGATTAGGCACGTTGAAATGGCAATCACCACTAAAAATATGAAATCCATTCAATACCCCTACATGCCCGAAGAAGGAATGGTCGAAGAAGCCGAACTGAAAATCCACCAGGCCTCACATGCCCGCTACTTCGAGGACTTCTTGAAATTCGTCGAATATGGCGAATCGATGCCGGAAATCATGAAAAACCAGGTCATCCACATGGTCCATGAACATGTATCCGCACAATTCGAAGAAAACAGTGACGAACTGCAGAAATTCGAACAGGACCTGGAAATCTGGGAAACGAGCGAAAAACGCGAAATTCAGGAACGCCTTGAAACCCACCAGGTCGTCGAAGCCACAGCCCAGATCGTCGAGCATACACCTGAAGCCGAATTACGAATGAAGCTTGGCAGTACATCTGTTAAAGGACTATTAGCTGATTTTGGCGAAAGCATCCATTTAGGCAAGATTAATGGGAAGTATGTATTAATGATAGAATCCGATACGATAGAGTTCGATAAAGGCGTTTCGCCGATTGAGTTTCATAGGCCGGATGATTTGCAAATACTAATCGAAAAAATCATAAATAAAAGTTGATAAATAGTCCGAGTTTTGTGAGCAAAAATGTGAGCAGTATGTGATCAATTTTAGACCTTAAAATACTATTAATACTCTTAAATCTAACTACTAACTTTTGTTAGTAGTTTCTCCAGTTTGTTTATTTTTTCTAAGTCCTATTTTCAATAAAGAAGTTAAATATATTTTTTAGAAATGCATGCTTATCATGAGCCTAAGTAAATACTGCTACTTAGGCTCTTTTCTTATAGAACTTGTTTTCATACAACTTCACGTTCTGGTATTCCAAAGTTATAAATATCCCCTTGCCTGCCACGTTTAGGAAGATTCTTTTGAATTTTCTCATAAGATGTTAGCTTCCTCATTGTAGCGAATAACACTTCCACCGTGACTTTTGCAGCTTCTTTATTACCTTTCCTTTCGTATTTATCAAGTTGCTTCTTTAACTCGGTAATCTCTAACTCAGTGGCTGTGATAATTTCTGGGAGGACATCATTGGCGAGAGTAATGGAAGGAAGATATCAGTTATTCATTAGTTGATCACCCTGTATTCACAGATGTAGTCAACTGGAGAATCATAAGAAAAGTGTTCTTCATGCCATTGAACCACACCCTCTGATGTTTCTACGTTGTATGTAAACACTTCGCCAGTTCCAGCTACATAATCGTGAAGGTCGTCAATAGTAGCAAGTTTGTATTGGAATCCTGCTTGCATTTCTTCTTCAAATACAATCCATTGCTCTTGGTTGTCAGTTACGAATACCTTTTTAACCTCAATTGTTTGAGTTGTCATATTATTTATCCCCTTTTGCCTTTCGGCTGTTTTTTGTTTGGATTTTTTCGTTGTCCGTCTTGCCGATAATCTAACTATACCATATAGTATATAATATATAAACAATAAATTACAACTTTTCAAAATTATTTTTTATACCCAAGACGATATAGGATATAGTATACTTAGAAAAGTAAATAAAAGGGGTTGTATGAGAATGAAAACTACAGTGAAGGTTACTCCAAGATTAGGTAAAGTATTGAAGGAAAGAGGAATGACACAAGTTAAATTGAGTGAACTTACAGGAATCCCTCAAGGAAACATTTCAAGGTTTGATAAATTAGAAAGTCACAAGGATACTCATACAGTTTTAATTTCTAGAGCGTTAGGGATATCTATAGAAGACTTATTTGAAATTGAATTGATTCAAACAGAAGAAAACCACCAATCAAAATAAACTGTTGGTGGTTTTTTGTATAAAAGGTAATTTATTGTGAATAATACAATTGTAGCTTGCGTTTTAACTCATGAATTTCCCCTCTTTTGAGCTAAGGTGTATTCCATTGTTTTGTTTAGTTTACTTTACTTCAAATTCAGCTACTTGAGGATCTACTCCATTTTCAAAGTTCTCATCGTTTGATGGACTGATTTGAAGTCTAATCTTTTCAATATCCTCTATAGGAGTATTAAAAATCACTCCTACTTCACTTTCTTTATTGACCTTACCATAATAATTATCATCTTCACCTTCATCAGAATCGATAAAATCATAGTTCAATGAATCTACTGTTTCTTGTTTACCGTTAGCGAATACAGTAACTTCTTGAATGTTTTGGAAGCTGTAGTCTTCATCAGATGTGTTTTCAGCATGTGATTTAATATATAGATATTGAAATTCATCTCCGACTTCTTTTTCCGTATACATGGAGATTCTATCTTGCTCATCAACACTCACATTAGATACCTTTTTAAAAGAGATTTCTTCAATTTTAAATTTAATTGGATTTGCATCATACTCTTTGTCTTTAGCTATCTCACGTAACACTTCAACTTTTTGTTCTGGTTGATTCTCAGCAGCTTCAGTTTCTTCTGCACCGTCCCCAAAAGCATCCTCAACTTGATCAAAGTTCGCTAATATAGCCTCTTTAAAGTTATCATCAGATACGATCTTATATTCGCCATCTTTATTCTTCTTAAGGTTTAACGTAACCTCACGAGTAACCCTTGGTGTATCCTCTGACTTTATATGTTTAATCATCGATGATTCCATTAAACCTTCCATAGCTTTATCGGCCTTTTCTGAATCTTCATCAAATGCAGTTGCAAACGCTACTGGCATTACTTCAGCAATTGCGGCTGTTGCTGCGACTCCGATATCAACTGATGTAATTTCAACCTTAACCTTAGCCTTATCTCCCTCACTAGACACCTCTTCAGGCTTCTCGAACTTATAATCTTTTCCGATTGCTTTTAGAAACTTCTCACTGCTCATGGATTCTTCTTCTGATTGTAATTCTTCCAACCCTTCATCTATTTGTTTCCCGGCTTTTTCAAAGTCGCTTTTTTGGAATGCTGTTAAAAACTCGTCAACTGTATCAGTTGGTTTTTCTTCCCCACATCCTGCTAATAAACCTACAGATACAACTAAACCAGTTAATAATAATTTTTTCATTTATATCCCCCCTAAAATTCACATATTTTGCAATTTTACCATATTAATCTAATACTTTTGTATTGTTTTTTTAAAAATTATCTATACACTAACTACCTATAGTGTGAATCGTCTACACTTATCTGGACAGATATTTTAAGGGCAGCTACACTTAACTTACTACAGATAAGGGAGCATTCAAAATGACGAAAAGAGAACGCCGTACATTCACTTCCGAATTTAAAAAACAGATGATTCAACTCTATCAAAGCGGAAAAACACGAAAGGCTCTATTGAAGAATATGAACTTACTCCTTCTTCTTTAGATCGGTGGATTCAACAGAATGAAAACACAGGTTCCTTTAAGGAAAAAGATAACCGTTCTCCCGAGGAAAAGGAGCTTATCAAACTACGAAAAGAATTGAAACAGTTACAAATGGAGAATGATATTTTAAAGCAAGCAGCGCTGATACTAGGACGAAAGTAAATGTTATTAAACGAAACAAAGACAAATACTCGGTATCAGCCATGTGTAACGTCCTGAAGCTATCGCGGAGCACCTATTACTACGAATCAAAAGAACGAAACTCAGAAGACGATGTCACACACGCCATTATAGAAATATTTGAAAAGAACCGTAAGGTATACGGAACACGTAAGATTAAAGTAGAGTTAATGAAGCTCGACCTCACGGTCTCCAGACGCCGGATTGGCCGGATTATGAAAGAACAGGGGCTTGTATCATCTTATACAGTCGCCCAATACAAACCGCAGCAATCCTCATGTAACGAATCAGTCCTGGCTAACGAATTAAATCGGGAATTTCAACAAGAAGAAGAGAAAAAAGTAGTGGTCAGCGACTTAACATATGTCAAAGTCAAAAATAAATAGCATTACATATGTGTCTTTGTCGATCTCTTTAATCGTGAAATTATTAGCTTTAGTACGGGACCTAATAAGGACGCCCAGCTTGTGGCACGCGCATTTGCATCCATCAAAGGAAACCTTCATGATATTCAGCTCTTCCACACAGATCGAGGGAATGAATTTAAAAACAAGCTAATTGATGAAACGTTAACCACGTTTAAAATTGGCCGTTCACTTAGTATGAAAGGTTGTCCATATGATAACGCTGTCGCGGAAGCGACCTTTAAAATCATTAAGACTGAGTTCGCCAATCAAAAAACATTTGCGAACTTATCCCAGCTAACTCTCGAATTTGGAGACTACGTGAACTGGTTTAATAAGCTAAGAATTCATGGAACTCTTGGCTACTTAAGTCCTCTAGAATATAAAAAATTATCCCTTAAAAAAGTTGTTTAATTTAGTGTTGACAATCCAATGTACTCCTCAGTTATGTGTATCTTCGCTTGCACGTCCTTTTCCATATCCTACCTCCCAAATAAGTATATTTTACACTTATCAGATTAATAGGTATATAATCCTCATTGAAAAATGAGGAAATTTCAAAAAAACTTAACCTTTTCACAAAATCATAGAGTTTTTAGATATTATTACCTAGTAAATATTATTTCATTGGTTTATACTTGTAATGTAATAATTCATTATACCTAATTGGAGGCAACGAAAATGGACACTGTAGTTATCAATAAGAATATCAATAGTTTTAAAAACCATTTGCAATCTGAAAACTTTTATATGGAAGAAAATAAAAATTCTGACGGAAGTTCATTCTTTTCAACAGAACAAAGAACAGAAAATGGAGCAAACATAAGAATTGTAGTTGCATTTTCAAATGAATTTCCAAGTGTAGATATTTACGCTTTTAATATTGCCGAAGTTAAAGACCCTCTAAAAAAAGAATCGGTATTAAAATTGTTGAATAACCTAAACCTTAATTATAGATACACTAAATTCACAATTAATGACAACGATTCCATCACTCTTTCTTCAGCTTTAGATTTTACGGAAACGAATTTTGATCCCTCACTAATACTTAGACATATTTTTATGGTTTATAACGGTGCGAATGATGAATTTAAATCCTTTATGAAATTAATTTGGGCATAAAGATGTAATAAAACTAACTTTAAATACATAGAAAAGCACTCGACCATTTTGGTTAAGTGCTTTTTACTTTTATTATTTAATTTTTATTGTCATGGTCTGAATTGTCCTTACTCGCAATTGCAAAAATTAATGCACTAATTATAGCTGCACCACCCATTGCTACTTTATCTAAATGTAATTTATCTAATAAAATTTGTTTATTTACAGACTTATGTAAGTCCTTTAAATCTTCAATAATAATCATTCGGATTTCTGGATCATTTTCATTTTTTAGCTGCTCTGAAAGTATTTTTTGGTAATCAGCTACCCTTTGATTATTGTATTTTAGTGATTCGTTTAAATATCCCATATAATCATTTACCATTTGAGAAAAATTACCTATTTGCGAAACGATTATCTTTATTTTTTCTTCTGGAAGTTTCGATAATGATTTTACAATTTTTCCAAAAGTATAACTATCAATGTTAGGGTTTTTAATAAGATCATTTTCAATAATTTGTAATTCTGTCTTTTTAAGCTTGGGCATATTTTCACCTCTATGATTATTTTTTGAATAATCTTCCTACAAAAAACACCCGATTACTCGGATGCTTAGTTAATCAATTTTTTATATTCACTGACTCTTTAATAGCTTTTAAAACTCCGAGGATAGCTAAACATTTCTCATAGCCATCCTTAGTTAAATCTTTTGCATTTTCTTTTACTTTTTCAATCAGAAAAAGGCTATCTGAATATTCATCCATGTAAATAACGCATTTCGAACCCCAAATTTCCAAGCCTTCACCCTTAAGAATTTTACTAACTCCCCAACTATCCAATTCCGAACTATCTCTTAAGGATTCTCCTTCTTCAATCAAATTATCTAGCTTCATGTCTACCACTCCTCACCCAATTTTTACCACTTTAACAATATTCGACAAGAGTGACAAAAGTCCTGCTTATGTATTCAATTAATTCGCTTTTCTCCATCAGAAAAAATTGTTTGAAATTTAAACATTCTTTTAAACATTCTTTTAAACAGCCTCCATTTCTGCGAATTAAGTTTTTATATTGGCCTAACTATAATTAGACCATTATTATCTTTAGTAAACTATAACCATATTAATTAGGGAATTGCGGAACGTTAAATTTGTATTTTTCTTTATCAGACCATCTGCTGGATATATTTTTCTTCTTGCATATCTGATATGCTTCTTTGCCAATTAATGTTTTTGTTTTCTCTAAATTTGATGACTGGGCATTCGATTTAATCCCATCATGATTAATCCACCCGACAAAATACATTCCGTCTGTTTTTTCTGGATATTCAAAGAATGGGGCTGTTTCATACGGCAATATCACGCTGCTATTACGAACTGTATTAGGGATTTTACCATTGAAAGTTTCAAAGAAGCCTTTAATACTAAACTTTTCTTTACTTGATTTAAGCCCTAACAATTCTTTTAATTTAAAATAATCCTTTGGTTCAAGTATAGGATTTATTACATATCCCACTTCAACATTTAGCTTAATGAAAAAGTTAGATCCTTTTATCGCTAGTACTAGCCAATATGGATTTTCGTCAATGAAAAATAGACACTTAAACTCAGCTTTATTAAATTTAAAATCAAATTTAGTTCTTTTTATCTTCTGCTCTCTCATGCTTTGATGAAGATTTTTCAACCCGCTTAACTTTATGACAAAAACCTCCTCTATTGTATATATTATCTAATACGCAAACGTTTCAAATAGGTTTCAAAATATGTCATAATTTCTTAATTCATCTTGTTTATAATTTCAGATTATAGCAATATCTCTTTTACTTACTTATTGGAATCCTGCTTGCATTTCTTCTTCAAATACTATCCATTGCTCTTGGTTGTCAGATACGAATACCTTTTTAACCTCAATTTATCCCCCTTTTGCCTTTCGGCTGTTTTTTGTTTGGATTTTTTCGTTGTCCGTCTGGCTGATAAGTTAACTATATTATATCAAAAATAAATTACAGTTTTTCCGAATTATCTTTTTATATTCTAGACGATATAGGATATAGTATAATTATATAAGTAAATAAAAGGGGGTTGTATGAGAATGAAAACTACAGTAAAGGTCACTCCAAGATTAGGTAAAGTATTGAAGGAAAGAGGAATGACACAAGTTAAATTGAGTGAACTTACAGGAATCCCTCAAGGAAACATTTCAAGGTTTGATAAATTAGAAAGTCATAAGGATACTCATACAGTTTTAATATCCAGAGCATTAGATATATCTATAGAAGATTTATTTGAAATTGAATTAGTTCAAACTGAAGAAAACCACCAATAGCAATTACTGGTGGTCTTTTGTATAAACAGGAAATTTATTGCAAAAAATATTATTATCACTAGCTTTTCTTTCTTTATTAATTCCCCTTAACTGAGCTGAGGTATATTCCTTAGCTTTTTTCATTCCTCTTCAAGCCAAGGTTTATCGTTAAGTTTACCCTTTTTTAATAGTTCATAATATAGGTGAGTGAATGCTTTAGCCATTAATTCCATATTAGGCTCATTAGCATAAGTAATTTTACAAGGCGGTCTTTCTTCTTTATTTGTTTTTGCACTCCATGGAATTTTTGCGTTTTTTAATTCTAAGCAACCTAATTGACGCATTTTCTTTATAATTTCTGATCTATCCTTATCAGGAAATAGAGCTTCTAATTCCTCGATTGTAGATAATAAATAGATAATATTGTTTTTTCTTCAAGTAATTTTTCTTAATCTTTGTAAAGGTCTATGGAAGTTAAATATTTTCAAACTTTAACGAACATAAATACTGGCTGTTGTGAGGTAAATAGAAAGTTCCCTTATTATTTAAGTGATTTTTTACAATATTCAGCAAAATATAAGTACTATTTGATTTATACAAAAAGCTCGGTTAGTCAAAAAGCCGAGCTTTTGTTACTCTATTTTTTCCATTTTTTAAAGCATTCATAATAACATTCGTAAATATTTTTCGAAGTTAACTCCTTCTACTTTAGGAATTTGCTCCAAGGAGGAATCATTGATAGCCTCTGTCAGGAATGCCACTGCGAGCTGTACGGATTTTTCTAGGTTCTCTCCACGCATCATGCTTCCCATAATCACAGATGCAAATAAATCACCAGTACCTGAATAGCTTTCACCGTTATACTGCGTCGCACTATAAAAGGTTCTACTTCCGTCCAAATACATATTTCCGATAAACTGCTTCTCTGAATCTGCTGACGGTGGATTCATTCCAGTGATGATAACCTGAGCTCCCGTTTCTTGCTGCAACATATTCCCTGCTTCTTCTATCGCTTTAATATAGTCCTCTTCGTTAGAATAGCTATGCAGCTTTTCATAAGACAATCCGGTTAATAAACAGCACTCTGTAACATTTGGTGTAATGACATCTGCACGCTTCACCAGTTCTCTCATAAGTACCAGTAATTCATCGGTAAAAAGTTTATAGACTTCTCCTATATCCCCCATTACTGGATCAACAAGTAAAATGGTTTCTTTTGTATAAAATTTATCTAAAAAATGGAAAATATTATTAATTTGCTCTTCACCAGTAACGAAGCCGGTATAGATTCCATCAAAGGTTACATTAAGCTTGCTCCATTCTTCTATGAAGTATTTCATTTTGGATGTAAAATCTTCACAAAAAAAACTTGGATATCCGGTTTGCGCAGTCAATATGGCCGTTGGTAAAGGGCATGCCTGCACGCCCATGACCGAAAGAACCGGAATTGCAGCTGTTAATGAACATTTTCCAAAAGATGATAAATCCTGTAGTACAGCAACTTTTTTCATAATAACCTCCATATGGCCTAACCACTTTAAACTTTATTTATCTTATCATAAATCAGCTAAAAACAGTCATCTCCTCTCTCTTTTCAATACGTATAATATCTGTATTTTTTATCAACTGACCTCATAGTTTTTTAATAAATTGACACTTTTATAGACACCAGTCTTTTGCTAAAATCATAGGAAAATTCTAGTTAGGAAGGTTTACAGATATGCAAAATACACAAAGTTATTCAAGGTCAAGTCAAAAAACTATGAATTTAATTATTACCGCAATGTTGATTGCACTTGTGTTCCTATCTACATTCTTTTTGAATATTAAACTGCCAATTGCCGCAAAGGGAGGGTTAGTTCATCTAGGAACAGCTATGCTTTTTATTGCATCTATTTTATTTGGTCCTAAAAAAGCAGCTCTTGCTGGTGCGATAGGAATGGGGTTATTTGATATAGTTGGAGGGTGGACATTGTGGGCACCTATCACCATTGTGGCGCGTGGTTTGCAAGGATATATAGTTGGTAAAATAGCTTGGTCAAAGGGTCGCAACGGTACTAGCATTGCTTTCAATGTAATAGCAACAATCGTTTCAATTCCATTTATGTTAGCCGTTTATTATATTGGTGAAGGGATTCTATACAGTAATTGGATTGCACCTTTAGCTTCGATACCTGGGGATCTCGTTCAAAATATATTAGGAATTATCGTTGCCGTTCCAGTTTGTGTAGCTTTGAAAAAGGTTCCTTATTTTAAGTAAATTCGCTATAAAGGTAAACGTCAAGTAGCCCCCAAATACTACATGGATGGTGTATTTGGGGGCTATGTTTTGTTTACTTCCCTTTTTATCGGTACTCTGCATGCAGAGGGTAAACTAGATGACCACGACAAGACTTTATCTATTTCTTTTTTTCATTCTTAAGTCTTTTAACGTGAGCTCTCATTTTATCTAATTCCTTTTGTTTCCCTTCTTCATCATTTGCCAATGCAGAAAATAAAGCTATCGTGCCTAATTTGTCGAATTCTACATCTCCAGATCCACCTTTAGTAAAACTAAAGTATAGTTCCGTAAACGCCTTAGCCTAATTAATCGATAGAAATGGGGATTTTTTTTTCCGATGAAAATGGGGAAAAGTAAACCGGTATTGACATATGCCCTGGTTCGTCATTTGTCAATTAAATGTTGTATTAGTTGCTCTTTTTTATGTAAATCTATTTAAATATTTTATTTATTAGGTTCTTTTTTTCAAAAAAGCTAGAAACGATACATGCAATAGTCTGCTTCTATCAACCGGTAATACTTGGATTTGTAAATGTTCATTTAGATAATTTTTCTAAATAAAAATGGATAATAAATTAACATCATACCTACAAGTGAGCAAACTAAATAAAAAATAGCCTCGTATTTTATTACTAGAGAAGAGTTATTATCAAGCTTTTTTTCTTCTCTTTTATATATCATTTTAAATAAAGCTCTATATAATAAATACCCAATAATCGCCCCCAGGGTGTTCATAAATAAATCATCAATATCTGTAATTCTATTATTTAGCAATTGGCTTAACTCAATAGCCAATGAAAAGAAGAATCCAGTATATGCGGTATTTTTCATTGTTCTAAACTGCGGCCAAATAGTCGGCAATAAAAAACCTAACGGCATAAACAGTAAAATGTTCAAAACATACGTAGTAATACCTTCAGAAGCAAAAGGAATCAAGTTGATTTCACTTGCACGAATCCATGTTTCATATCTTCTTATATCCCATACAGTCGCTATCTGTGTCACCTTATACACTAGCGAAAGGTAGAACAGAAAAACATACACCCATAGAAAATGCCGAATAGATATATTTTTTTGCGCTTTAAAATAAAATCCAATTTGAAACACAATACAAAAAATAATAGTAAAAAAATAAGTATACAAATAACTAATCAAAACTCCTGTATGCATATAGAATCTCCTAACTTTACATTTTAATCTATGACTTTGTCATTTTTAGAACATAATTCAAGAACGGGTGGTCACAATCACTCCATCTATATTATTACCAGATACTTCATAATGTTCGTCCGCTGGTATTTCAACGTAAATTGTCTCGTTTTGAGAAATCGGATAATATGAAATCGTATATTTTTGCCCATCATTACTAACAGAAATACTCTTTTCTTCTTTTAAATAATCCAGATATTCTTCCAAAGCTAAATTCATTTCCTGCATAATCGCACTGTGAGGCAAACCGACATAGCGAATATGCCAAGGTTCATATTGAATTCCTGTAACAACCGTTTTATCCGAGGGATAGCGTAAGATAAAGCCGTATTCCCAAGCATTTTTTTCTACCCACTTTCCTTCAGGCGCTTTATCCATCGTCGTTTGAGTAGATCCTACATCAAGCGATAACCCCAAGTTGTGTTCGCTATAACCAGCTGGCAAAGCATAGTCAGCCCCCATCTCCTCGTACAGTCTGTTTTGCTCATCAAAGTCTCGATAACCACTGCTAATTAAGAAATTACTAACCCCATCCTCTTTAGCCGCAGCTATCATCTCCGAAAATTCCCCAGTTATTTCTTCCGATAATTTTATTTCACTATTAAGTAACTGGTATCCGGTTGTTAATTCTTTGTGTGTAATTAAATTTATGATATCCGATTTTATACTCTCTTGGTTAACAGCATATTCTCTGTTAACCAAAAGCAGATTCCCTTGATAGATTTGCTCTTCTGTAATCTCAATTGTTTGGGAATTTTCAGTAGCTGTATTATCATTTTGTTCATATATTTGATCCTTTACTTTACCTTGGGATATCGGTAATATTTTAAAAATAAAAACTAGAAATAATGCAAAAACCAATAAAAATCCCCACTTTTTCATTTTTAGTCTCCTCCTTGATGTAACTTGTTAATAGGATAGGAAAAACTTTTTAAATAAAAAGTGGGGTAAATATTAAATTTTTCTTAAATTTTTACTTGGATTTTATTATTAATCTTCTTAGGAATCCGCCATTGGTAATCGGACTTCAAATATAGTGCGTATTAAATCACTTTCGGCAGTTATTGTCCCATTGTGTTGCTCTACAATATTCTTCGCAATAAATAAACCGAGACCTGTACTATTTTCTTGATGAGTTCGTGCTTTGTCACCAGTATAAAGCATATCAAAAATATGAGGCAGTTCATCTGGAGGAATGGCATCCCCATAATTGATAACCTGAATAACTACTTCCTCTGAACCAATAAAACCGTTGATATCTACATACTGCCCCTCATACCCATAGCGATTTGTATTAATCAGAAGATTTTCAAACACACGTGCCAATAACTCTCCATCACCCATAATTGATAAAGGAGAAGTAATATTCATTCTTGCTATCAAATCGTTTTTCTCGAAGACAGGATACAACTCTTCTTTCAATTGAATAAGTAGCTCACTTAAATCGATTTGTTTCTTTTCAATTGGTAACATGCCATAATTCATCCTAGTTATTTCGAATAATTCATCAATCAACTTTTCTAAGCGTTGAGATTTGGTAAAGGCAATCGTTAAATAATGGCTGATCTGATTTTCAGTCAAGCTATCATCCTTAAGGATTAAATCTAAATAACCTAAAACAGAGGTAAGAGGTGTGCGCAAATCATGAGCCAAATTTACTACTAACTGCTCTTTACTACTTTCCGAAAAGTCACCCCTTTCTATGGCTTGTTCCAATTTTTCACTTGCCAGATTAATGCCTTGGGCAATATCACTAAATTCATCATTTGACAATATTTGAACTCGATGCTTAAAGTCACCTTGAGCGAGATAATGAATTCCTTTTGAAATCTCATTGAAATAGGCAGAATAGGGTTTTGTAAGTAAAAAGAAAAATAATATCGAAAGCGTGATAAATAACAGTAAAAAGACGTTAAGGTCTCCAATATTTTGTATGATACTGCGAAAATAAGCTAGTGTATCTCCACGACTAACATTTGTATAATAATACAATTGGAGTACTTTAAAGAGTAGGTATGTTATGGTGCTAGACAACAACATGCTTAAACCTAACAACATTATCATTTTTGAACGAAAGCTTCGTAGTATTTTACCCATTGAATTTATAACCTACCCCCCATACAGTTTTTATCAATTTGTTTTTTCGTTTATCCTCTTCAAGTTTTTTCCGCAAAGTACGAATATGAACCATAACGGTATTCCCACCTTCATAGTATGCATCCCCCCATACCTTCTGAAAAATATCTTCTGCACTATAAACTTTATTTGGATTACTGGCTAATAAATATAAAATTTTAAACTCTTTCGGTGTTAACTCAATATTCTCCCCATATAAAATAACTGTACGTTGTTCAGGAGAAATCGTTAATCCTCCAAATTCCAAGTTTGAGTTTTGTTTGGTTTTAGGTTGGTTCAACTTCATAAAGCGCCGTAGCTGTGCATTTACCCGAGCTACCAATTCAATGGGTATAAATGGTTTCGTCATATAATCGTCTGCTCCAATCACGAGTCCCTGCACTTTATCAAAATCAGACGTTTTAGCGCTCAAAAAAATAATGGGCATATTATGTTTTTCGCGAATGCGACGTGTAACTTCATATCCATCCACTTTCGGCATCATAATATCCAAAATAAGTAAATCAATTAGTTGGGTCTGGATAACATCAATGGTTTCTTGCCCATCCGATACCTTAATGACACGATAGCCTTCTTTCTCTAAATGTATAGCAACCAAATCAGCAATCTCAACATCATCATCAGCTATTAATATCGTTATATTTTTCATTTATTCCACCCCTAGACAAAAGTTATCAATAATCGTCAATAAGTCATACGAAGTTGTATTATAAAAAAACAGCTGTTTTTGCCCAGTTCAAAAAATCACTTGTATATTCCACAAGCTGCCCAAAGTCTTTGTAGTTCGTAACGCAATACCTCAAGTTTAGTATCCGCCTACCTGTTCAGAAAAAAAGCTACGAATACTTAAATAAACGAGGGAGTATCATTTACACACAAGGTCCCAAAACGAATTTTGGAGGTTGGTTTATCGTTAACAAATTTGTTAAAAAAAGTAATATCAATCATTAAGGTGAAAATGTTACAGCTTTAAATATCCAAGATTAAAGTGAATTTAAGATTTTTAACCCTCTTTCTATTTTCGAATGACCACCTTCTAAATATTACTTATACAATTTACCTATCTTTTAGCATTTGCATAGATGGTACTCCTCGGGACACCTGTCATCTTCACAATATCATTAACACTGATTTTATTTTCTTCTCGATTAACAAAGAGATCCAATGCACGTTCTAAGTTTTTCCTTGGTTGACCTGGTCGTCCCATATGTTTTCCTTGCTTTATGGCCCTTGCTCTTCCTTCTGCTGTTCTTTCGTTAATTAAGTCCCTTTCAAATTCACCAATTGCTCCTAGCATTGTGAACATTAATTTCCCTGATGGAGTTGAGAAATCTATTTGCTCTTTTAAAAAAACAAGGCCAATGCCTCTATCCTCTAATTGACTAGCAATGTTATGTAGGTCTTTGACTGAGCGAGCAAGTCTATCTATTTTAGTTACAATAAGCTTATCTCCTTCTCGCAAATACTCTAATGCTCCATGAAGAGCTTTTCGATTTGATTTTGCTCCAGATTGTTTTTCCTTAAAGATTTTAATACAGCCATATCCCTGAAGTAATTCAATTTGATTTTCAAGTGATTGTCCAACAGTTGAAACTCTAGCGTACCCAATTAAAGCCATTTAAAGCACCTCTGTCTAAAAGACTAATATGTTTTATATATTTAATTATATACTAACTTTTAGACATTTCACATAAACATTTAGATTAATATTAATATGTCACTTTGATCGATAATTTGCGTATATTTTAAGTGTTATTTTGCACATCCAACTATAAAACCCAGCTACCTTCACATGAGAAGATTAGCTGGGTTTCTTAATTATTTACATCCAATCATTTATAGAACTATTCGGATCCGCCTAATAGGCCCAGTGACAGGGTTCTTGCTCTAATCCGTCAGATAGTTTCCAATTACTAGAAAATAGTTCTTGCTAGTATCATGTAATTCACGCCTCTGCTGCTTGCATAAGTTCGTATATTTTGCGAGTCGTATTTACATTTCTGATTGTTATTTGTTGATATGGCTTTGAACCAACGAGTTTAGTCATACCGGATTTGCTAATATTTTTTTTTTCAACCGACCATAGAATGACTCCAGGAACGTATTTTACCGTATCAATTTCTGGTTTGATGACCAGCTTATTAAGCACTGACTCATCATCAATTTCGTCCCATAAAAACAGCACATCGCTTCTCATCTGTTGGTCGTTCGTCCATGACTCTGGAAGGGAGTGTATGATTTTTTTAAAATCATCAAAACTACGGACTAAAACTTTGATTTGTAATCCGAAGTTTGTATGTATACCCTCTTCCAAAATATAGGATGTTGTTGTTTTTGATTGGCCATTCACTGTGAAAATAATATTACCTGAATTGATATATGTAACTACAGAGCTCATACCTACTCGTTCAAAAGTTTTTTTTAGCAACTTCATGTCAATTTTATTTTTCCCACCAACATTGATTCCCCTAAGCAGTGCGACATAGACCATGATAATCCTCCTAGATCGATTAATTTAATTCAACTGGTGTTTATTACAGAACTTTCATAAAGTGTCTTATCGGCAAAAAAGGTTGGATATCTAAAAAAGTATCTAACCTTTTTTGTTACCATAACGAGTTATAGGCAGTTGTAATTTTGTCATATTTTATTTTTCAGGTATTCTAGATTGTCTATATCTCCATTTACTATCAAACCAATATGATTAGAAATAACTTCAATATCTAAATCCCACCATTTTATTTCTAGCAATTTGCTAATGATTTCTGCTGAGAAACGGGTTTTAATTTTCTTTGCAGGATTTCCTCCAACAATTGTATATGGTTCTACATCTTTAGTAATAACTGATTTAGCTGCTATAATAGTACCATCACCTATGTTGATTCCAGGCATAATGACCGTATTCATCCCAATCCAGACGTCATTTCCAATTATCGTGTCCCCTTTAAACGGCAATTGATCTAGCGCTGGTGTGTATTTCTCCCAACCTTGTCCAAAAATATTGAACGGATAAGTGGAGAAGCCATCCATCCTATGATTAGCTCCATTCATAATAAACGTTACACCGGGTGCTATGGCACAAAATTTCCCTATAACAAGTCGATCACCAAAAAATTCGTAATGATACAACACTTGATCTTCAAAGGATTCTCCATTTTTTGCATCGTAATAAGAATATTCACCTGCAATAATATTTGGTCTAGTAATTGTATTTTTAATAAATTGTAAAATATTATTTCCTTTAATCGGATATTTATCTGTAGGATTCGGTCCATGCTGCTTATTTGATTCCATAGGTAGTCACTACCTTTCAAAGTTTTTATCCAAAGCTTAACCGGCCTAACTTATTGCATTCCTCAGCGAACCACAAGGCCTTGTCAGGTCCTACTACCATACCATGTGGCTCCGCATTTTTCGTAGGAATAGGATATTCCGTAATTTCACCGTTTATTGTAATTCGACCTATTTGATTACTTCCCCATTCAGTGAACCATAAAGCCCGATCAGGGCCGGTTACAATTGCGTGTGGACGAGCATTCGGAGTAGGAATGGTAAACTCACTTATTATTCCAGAAGTAGTAATTCTTCCAATTTTATTTCCGTTAATTTCTACAAACCAAAGTGCACCATCCGGTCCATTTGTAATTCCTACAGGACCAGCCTGTTTTGTGGGTAACTTATATGTAGTCACTTCCCCGTCTATCGTAATCCGACCTATTTGATTACTCTGATTCTGAGTAAACCATAGAGCATAATCAGATCCAGCCACAATAAAAGAGGGATAAGAATCAGGAACAGGCAAACTATACTCAATAATTTCACCTGATGATAAGATTCTCCCTATTCTATTTCCGTTCAATTCTGTAAACCAAATGTCTCCATTATGTCCTTGCGTGATTCCAAAAGGTCCTGAATCGCTGTTAGGTAGCGTATATTCAGTAATTTCACCTGTTACTGTTAGTTTACCAATTTTATTTGTCCTATTTTCAGTAAACCAGATATCACCCTGATCTGTAGAAGTGATAGATAGCACACCTGCATTGAAAGTAGGAAGATCAATATGAGTCACTTTACCATCAACAGTCATTCGACCTATTTGATTCGCTTTATGTTGTGTAAACCATAGGGCACCATCTTTTCCCCTAGTAATTCCATAAGGACCTGAATCTATATGAGGAAGTTCAAATTCTTCAATTTTTATTCTCACGTTAATTCCTCCTTTTTTTTGTATAAAATTATTCTAGTAATTCGTTTTGTATACGGTGCATTTTCAGTTAACACAAATAACTCCGTTCGAATAAATTGAAGCGGAGTTATTTGTGTTGAAAAATTCCTAATCAATTACAGCATTTTATATATTTCAATAAGGTTCCTATCTGGGTCTCGAAAATGTGCAATACGTGATCTCCATTCTTTACGATCGTGTGGTTTAGTAATAAATTCAATCCCATTTTCTCTTAAACGGTTATAAGTCTTATCAACATCTACTACTTCAAATTGAAGTAAAAATTTTGATTGAGATTCCCCTTCAAAAAAATTATTTTCCTCTCCGACCACTTCTGCCATGGCTTTTCGGGATAAAAGCTCGATTTTCGTTTCTCCATTATTGAAAAGTGCATATTCCATTTCTTCCTCGTACCAACTTATTGAAAGTCCTAATATATCTTTGTAAAAATTGGAGCTTTTTTTAAAATCATTAACCAACAGTCTGATTTGTAATAACTTCAATTCAATCTCCTCCTAATAATATAATTCTCTTCATTTATAAAAAACCTTTATGTAAACTAAAACTGTAGACAATCTACATTTCTAGTTACCATAAACTAAATAACATCTTCTGATTTAACTTCGATATACTTACGAATTATCCCTTCTCTAATTCAAGAAAAGGCCCGATTGCTGAACAAAATTAATAAAAACACAGACTTGCTATCTTTTATTGTATTTCATAAATAAAATTTTATTTTTTATAGAATTTGTTCCAAAACTCGTAATTTAGACTCATTCATCGGCTATTTACTCAAATTGAACGTATTCTCAAAATTAATAATCTGACTTCCATTACCACTGAAGTCGTAGAAGCTGCACGAACTAGCTTAGTGATTGGACGTAAACTTTAAAACCCCGCTTATCTTCTCTTGTGAAGATAGCTGGGTTTTAAAGTTGGATGTGCAAAATAGCGCCGAAAGTGACAGTTTAAAAATTGTTCAAAATAAAAAATCTCAAAAACAATCGTTTTTGAGATTCTTAACACAAGAAAAATGTCACCCTTCAGCTAAACTAAAAGGTGGCATTTTATTTCTAGAGCCGAATATTTCAGAAAAGCGCCCTATTCCAGAATTACTCAGGTCGTTGAAACGTGTTCACACCTTATTTCATTAGCACTCTTTTAATTGAAGAATTTTTATAAAAATATACAAGACCCCCGGATAAGTAATCATGAAGTTTGGGGCATGAATAGGTAAAGTCCATAATCTTGCATCACGGAGGTGTGTCCCATTTGCCGTAACATGGTAGCTATATTCCCACGATGATAAGATCCGTGAGTGACAACATGTAGCACCAATTCAGAAACAGAAGTTTCAAGCAACCCAGCATAGGGGTTATCAACTACAATTACCTTGTCGATATCTTCTTGACTGTTTAGAAGTGCTTTGTAACGTTCAGATAAGTCTAAAAAGATCTTTTTCATTTCCTCAATACTTTTTGTTTCCGCCTGTTCTCTTAACTGATCTTCATGCGCCAATGCTTCATTCATGCTTTTACCTGAAATAATGTCAAACCATGTGTAATCTGAGGCATAAATGTGAGACAACACCTTTGATATTGAAGAAAAACCTGTTTGAATTTCCTTATGATATATGTCTTGCGGAAGTTCTTTTAAACGATCAATTATAACTCCATTTGCCCATGCGTGGTAGTCGTACATTTTTAATGTGGGATACGCCATTTTAAATTTAAATTTCCTCCTTTTTTCATTATCTTGTATTTTTTAATTGATACCTAATGATAAATAACTTGTTTATAAATTCTGGAGGTAAATATAATTATTCTGCTTTAATTACAAAAATCCTTTTACAACTTAACTGCAAGTTAGCTGATAAGCCTTATTTCATTAAATGGCCCTTTTATGGAATAACATGGCTGTTGTTTTAGACCAATTTATTTTAAATTGAAGAACTTTATTTTAACTTTTCAGCTATCATCCAAACGATAGCTTTTTTGTTTTTAATGGTGCAAAATAGCGACTAAAATAGGTGCAAAATAACGTCTAAAGTGACAATATTAATAGTTAAATTACCATTCTCCGCCTCTTGCTCAGATATTTATTATCAATGCCATATATAGTTGCAAATTCTACATCATAACGTTTATCAGATTGAAGCATTAGATCAATGAGTTCACGCTTTTCTTTCTTCTTTTTGTAGTTATCAAAATACTCTAGGTTGTGAATATTGGATTCATTTGTAAAATTTATAAATACCTTGAATGCAATATTGAAGATGTAATTGAATTAGTTAAAACAGAAGAAAACCACCAATCTTAAATGACTGGTGGTCATAAATTTTAATAATGGTCTACTGGGGCTCCTAGGTTATCCAAGTCTTGTGAAATATTAAGAATGATTAAATATCTCCACTCGTTTTTAAGTTTTCCTAAATCCACAACCTGATGAACCTCTACTTCATCATTTTCATACTCTTTATTAGTCCCGCAAATCTCATATAAACTTTCTACTAACTCTGTATTATCCCAATTCCTTACGTCTAACTGTACGAATTTTTGTTTTTTTTAATTTTCATTTTCTTCACTCCTAGTTTTAAAGGATAAGGGATATTGAGTACTCCTAGTTTATTTAGTTTTGTTAACTACAACATTCTCTTAATTTTTTCACATCAACATCTTTTCCATATTGAGTAGCCTTAGCTGATGATTTTATCTTAGAATTATATTTGTGCTTATTGTACGCATGCTTATTAATAAAGCTCGCTTTGTTGATCCCCCATTCAATTTATATGGTACAGCATTTTTTTGGTTTTTGGATTTTTTGGCTTCTTTTTTTAAGAATGTCCATTGTCATTAATGATGATTCTGAATCAACAGTTGTTATATTACCGTTAATATCCGTGGTAACCATTAACTTTACATCCAAAGTTGTTCCATCTTCATACATGGGAGTATAAATAATCTCACCTTTTTCGAATGCGGCTTCTTCTTGAAGTATATCAAATCCATAAAATTTAATGGTATCTAATAATTTCAATCTCTCAAACTCCGCCCAATCCCAATCTGTTTCTTCTTCATAAGAAATATTAATACTACTAAACGTAACACTCCAACTAATAATAGTGAAACAAACGCCCATCTATCTTAAATTGTGGATTGTCACCACTGTACATATTTCCTAAAAAAAAAGAAAAACCATAGCGAAACCTCTGACTGTATAAGGGAGTCGCTATGATTAAAAAATTGCAGTATTATAATGTAGTGTTATACGTAATACTCATTAATATGTTTTTCGTATTTATCTTTCAATTCTCGAACCAAATTACTATCATTAGAAATAATATCGAGAACATCATTATTCACATAAGTAAGGAACCTCTCAGTATAAAAAACAATATAAGCTTCTCGATGTCCTTGGTGGACTTTTTTACAATAATTATACACATCTAAACTATTTACATCTTTTACTGTAGCGTAAATTATTTCAGCATCCAAGTCTTCATCATTAACTATGGTTTCTTTCCAATTTTTGATTTTGATTGATTTTCCAATCCTGTTTTTTTCAAGATGTCTTTTATTATTTGTTATATTTCCTATAATAAAAGACATATCTACCTTTTCATTGGTTTTGAATACGTCTTTAAGAATAGTTTTAAGAAGAATTCCGCTTATTTCATCCATTCCAAATCTTATTCTGTGATTTGTATCTACCTGAAAAAACGGGGTTTCATCGTCCTTAAAATTAACATTGAATTGTTGAATTCTTTCCATGAAGATTTTAGTCTCCTATTCTCTTTAAATCTATATTATATGTTCCAGATCTAGTTTTCTTACTTCCTAGATTTTCCACTTTTGATGCGCCCTTACATGAGCCTCCAATGTGACTATCCCTGCCACTAACTATATAATTCGGCTTTCCTTTCCTATTGTAATATACAACTGCTTTCTTAGAAGATGACTGGTTGGAGCATATCCCAAGTCTTTCCCAAATACTTTTGCAACTGCTACAGAACTCTTTAGCATTGACTTAACTAAAAGGTCCCCATTTTTTTATTGCTTTTTTTTATTACATAAAGTTTCTATAAAAATAGTAAAATTAAGTCTTTGTTAAATGATGCTGTTTATTTTTTAAAATTTTTCGGTAACTATATCAATCTTTAGAATTTATATTAATTGTTCTATTAATAGTTACAATAATATTTCTTCTTGAGAATGCAATTAAAACTATGCCGGAGAGTATACCGATAATGTACCATTCTTTTTTATTCATGCTTTAAACCTCCATTCTAATCAAAATAAGGTTTTTATTTACATTATACAAATATTACCAACGATTGAAAAGGTAGGTTTTTATAGAATCCCCCCAAAAAATTGAATTGCATTTGGTGCATAAGAGATTTTAGTTGTTGCTGGTAAATAGTATTTTCCGGCTAATACAGTAGCCAAAACATTAGTTACTCAAATCCTTGTGATTCAATTTTAAGACATTGTAAAAAAAATGGGGTCGAGTTTCTGAAGTCATAGATTAAATGGTAAGTGGAGTTAGTATAGTTTCATGGAAACAATTTAGTTAAGTCCTTACAATGATTTTTGAGAGGATGTGTCTGTCTTCACTTAACTATCCATGCGTTACACTGCACCATTAGTACTGGCCCTAACCATAAACACCAATAATATAATAGCTTCTCTACTTTGTCATATGGATCAAGTCATGCATGAATTGATTCAATGAAACACAAATACAAAAAGCCTGAGCATTGTGCCCAGACTCCTAATCAGAAATTATTTTTGGTATGTTGGTTTTTTAATTGCTATCAAAACCCAAAAAACTATGATTATTGGAATAAAAAACAAATTTAAATTAATTCTTTTATCAACGATAATTGAAAAAAATTTCAGCATTTTTATTCTCGAAAAGTCAGGTATGTCAAACAATGAGTTTCCCCCTTTAGTTTCGGATATTTTACAAGTATCCTAGTGTTTTACACGCCTTTTTAACTTTAGGTTTCTTTTTACCCCATTTGTGGCAAGTAGAATAACCTCCTAATTTATACCGTTCTTGATCTATTAAAGTAGCAACAGTCATCCCAACAACAGCCCCAAATACAAGTTTTAAAACCTTATACATTCCTGAAGGCGGTGCAGCATGTCTCTAATAGCTGACGCTTTTAGTTCGTCTATTTGAATAAAATCGTCTTGTTTAAGTAGTTCCTTCTTAATAATTCTGTTGCACTTTCAATTTCATTTAAATCCTCTGATGAAATTTCAATAAGTGCCTGTTGGAGATTATTAATTTCGGTAGTCGATAGACCATTTTCTTTAGCATAATCTAGCGATTGATTTGTTTGGATAGAAATCGGTGAAAATACAATACCTACAAATAAACTCTGAAAGTTCACGGAAGAAAGACCATTTCCCTCTAAAATCAATAAAGAGAGTAACCAAAAAATCATGAATCAGTAATTTTTAGTCAGCTTGCTTAAAATTATTTCCTAAAATAATCTCCTGTATTTGTCCATCTATTATTCTATTAACAATATTCCGTCGGCAATTGGACGTTCACCTGCTGCATCAGATGGTCTTGTGACTCGATCATCCCCAACTGTCATGGTCGTCGATCCGCCGCCATCAAGATTGATAGCATCGACGGCTCCTAATGACTTCATGACTTTTGCACTTTCTTCAAAATTAGCCCCTACACTCCATCCGGGTGCGCGTCCATCGATCGTGACAAATAATAGATTGCCATTTTCCTTTATTCCAGCAAGCGTTCTAGGATTACGGCGTTCCCCAAAACGATAATAAAACCCAGGATCTTCTTCCCAGTGAAAGCCTTCCTCTACGGCATTAATGGCAATATCTCCATTTTCCAATAATCGAGGACCTCCATTAATTATGCTTGTGGTTTGGTCTAATTTTAATTGCTTTCCATCCCCGATGATTTCACTCTTCACCTGAATCTTCATCCCTTGTTGAGCATGGTCATGAAGCCACTCTGCTGCTTCCCCCGTTCCTGCAAGAACATAACCAATGCTTGGAATGTCTCCCCCACGCTGGTTATGAATTTCCACCACTTCTCCGGCATGATTTACTACCACTTCCACACCGTCGCCCGATTCTGTCTTTTCTCCAAATATGGAAGTATATTGGATAAGTTCACATTCACCCTTACAAGTAAAATCATGTTTCGGCCGTTCTGTTGTCATATCTCCTCCAACACCGCCACAATTGCGGATTAATCCTGGCTTTCGATTTAATCCATCCACTTCCCTAACCGCACCATCAGATGAAGTAGCCTGAATTGACGTGGAAACAGAGGCAATGTTTGCCTTCTCATCAACAGAAGATAAAATCAGAGCTGAACGGCCATTAATCGCTTCACTTACAAGTTGACCATTGCTGGAGAATATACCGGCAAGATCGCCCGGTGTTCCATCATTCTCTCCTACAACAAAATATCCGGCATTAACTCCTGCAATGGCAACATTTCTGTCAGCCATTTGGGTCAATGTTTCTTTACCTGTCACTGCATCATTTGCTAATTCAGGCACCACATGCCCTTGAAAGTGATCCTGATCCACTTCTAGAACGTTTACTACCCATGGTCCTGTTGTTTTCTCTCCGTCCTCACCCGTATACACATTCCGTAGACCCGTATATCCCTTAGCCGATAACTGTTTTCTCATTTCGGTTGCATCCGCTTCCAGCTGATATTGGCCAATACGAACAATGTATCCAAGTGGACCTTTTTCCCGGTCATCCAATGCCCGATCCGGTTCTCTTATAATACGAGCATTTTTGAAACCATCTCTCTTTAAATTTTCCAACAATTTCTTTGCCTGTTTCTGTGTTTCTACAAATGCCACATCCACTGTGTAAAAGTCTTTAGAAGATGTTTCACCACGATTAATTTTGGTATATGTCACTCCTGGTGCTGGATTCATAGAAGTTCTTTGCTCATGCAAATTAGGTGTTCCAAGCGGAAGCACATGATTTTTCATTTGCACTTGTGATTGAACTGGAGTTTCTGGAATGGCATTTACAATCATCACAGCAGTTAGACTAATAGAAGCGATAGGTAAAAAAGGATTTTTCCACATTTTCATCATTTTTTCCTCCAATAAATTTATGTCCTCCTTTAACTTTATTGTCTAAAGATGATGGAAAATTAAAAGGACTATAATATTTCAATAAATTTTAGGTAAATAAAAATGAGCCTATATACTCGATAAATATTACAATTCACATTTGTGAAAGGACTAATTTTTTTGGTTATTTTCTCTTTGTACTCAGTAAATCAACCTTTACTATTAACAAAGCCTTAGCCTTGCTTTGCTGCCTAAAGAGTGGATATTATAAGATATCGAGTGGGATCATCACTTTGGAGGTGAAATTTATGGAGACAGTAAAAAAGAACTTATTGTTAATACCAGCCATTTTGTCGGTTATCAATGTAATCTGCCTTGCTTCATTCCTCATTGGACTTAGTACTATGAACTTTCCAATTTCAAGGGTCTTAACTGATTTTGGCTTGCTATGCCCAATTATCGCAACCTTATCATTCTTCTATTTAGTGATTAAAGTAAAGGGTATAAAGCATTCCGCATTAAAGTACTTTCATATCATAAATGCGGTTACATTTCTTGTCCCTATATGTATTCTTACTTTTCTTATACTTCGATTCTTAAACGATTGGGATATTTACTTTTAAAAAACTGCTATTATAAAAATCATTTTTCATTCAAACAAAAAAAGCCCTCATTTTTTTTGAGGGCACTGAAAAAGTCCCTTCGGGCCAATAGAGGTAGATTTTCTCAGTTTATTCTGAGGAAATCTACCTTTTTTTGTTTTATAATCAAGGTAA